>JBDSJW010000138.1:0-15521 GCA_039917235.1 Kapaibacterium sp. (SeqCode)
GATATTGACACCGTAATCATATACGGATGTCAATATCCCACGCCATGATAATCGCAACGGAATAATTCCGTTACGCGGGCGGTCTATCTACCCCACCTCGCTCACTCTCGGCAGCGCTCCGTATTCCTCTATCAGCACATTATCGTAATAATCCGCTTTCTGGGTTATACGGCGGATCATTTCGTATCCGATCTCCTCGTTGAAATATTCATCGTAGGTAATTGCCGAGAGAATAATATCCTGATTGTTGATGCTGAACACCAATCCCTCGGAATTATAATTCTCGCTCAGCAGATATTGATAGAGGGCAGCCACGCCGGTTTTCGGAAGCCGGCAGAGCATCGCATCGCCGACGACGAAATTATTCTGATTGTAGGCCACCGTTATCGTGGCGCTCCCCTCCTGAATTTCCCAGGTGTTGGGGCCGCGCGCGGCAAGCCGGGGGTTTTTGCCGAGCCGTTCAAGAATCCGCTCGATAATCGCCGCGATGCTCCCCGACTCCTGCGTCTGCTCGGCAATCAGCGATAGCTCCACCGCCGCGCCGCATTCGGGACAGTATTTCCCATCGATCGTCTCCGCCGTCACAATCGATCCGCACGACGCGCAGCGGGTGGCGGCCTGACCGTGGTAATCGCGGTATTCGTTCAGATCGGTCAGCAGATAGGGAATCGGGAGCGCAAACCCGAGATTATCCCCTCCCTCGATGATAAACGAGTTGATCCCGACGATCCGTCCCTCTTCATCGACAATGGGGCCGCCGCTGTTGCCGGGGTTGATCGCCGCGTCGATCTGGATGTACTGAAGCCCATTGCGCAGCCGCGATGCCTTGGAGACGATGCCGGAGGTGGCGGTGTAGCTGAGCCCGTACGGATGCCCGATGGCGACCACCGGATCGCCGTCGTGAAGGGAATCGGGGGGGGCAAGCTGCACCGATGGCATCTCGATATCCTGCGGGGGGAGGATAAAGGCGAGATCGCACGTCTTGTTGGTAAAGCAGACCGAGGAGAGCGTCTGCGGAAAAAGCCTGCCGCCAATCATCACTTCGGCGTTCTCCCCCACCACATGATAATTGGTGACAATCAGATCGTATTCCTTCAGATAGAATCCGGAGCCGGTTCCCTTACGCGTGGCGATCTGGATGATAACCGGCTGAAATGTGTTGATCAGTTCCTGAGTGCTCATGATATCCGGTATGGTAGAGGTTGATTATTTGACAAGCTCGGCGACCATGGCCTGCGCCTCGGTCATAAACGACTGCGCGAAATCGAGCAGCGAACCGAATCGGAGCATCCCGCTTCGGAACATCAGCGCCGGCAGCGTCCCCTGCCCAACCAGCACAATGGCATCAACGCGCAGGGTGATCGCTTCCTGATCCAGCTCCCCCGATTCCGTGCGATAGCGTTCATCGGACCCGAGCGCCGCGAAATAATCGGGATGGAGGATCTGCATAAACAGATGAAGCAGCCCGGCGACAGGTTTTGGGAGGTTGCAGCCGTGGAACGCCTGTGCCGCCGCGTACTCCAGGCAGGCAAGCCCGGCGGCCGGCTGTTCCGGGTTCTTCCAGACATTGTAGCCGTTGAAGACATCGGCCAGCGTGGTCCCAAACCTCGCCACCCCGGCGTTCTGCGTGGTGGCAAATGTGGATGTGACGGCATAGAGATCGCGCGCCAGCGCCTCCCCCATCCCCGCGATCCGCTCGAACGCCAGCTTCATCTGATAATTCTTCTCCGGGAAGCTCTTTCCATCATCCACGTGGTAGGTCTGTATCTGCTTTCGCAGATCGTTCATCAGCTCCCCCTGCGGCGCAATCAGATAATCGATCCGGTAGACAAGGCAGAGATACATCCATGAAATGGCGCCGGCCTGTTTGTCCGGGTGGAGCGTGGCGGCATCCCGCAGCGTTTCGGCAATCCATCGAGGGAGGAATTCCATCTTCGCGGCCAGTTCCGTTGCTTCAAGCTGACGCACCTTGCTCTCATCCACCGGCTTCAGCGCGGAGAACTCATGAACAAGCGGGTCATCATAATAATCGGCATTGATGGCCGCCTCGCGGAGGGCGTAGTAGAGTTTTCTCGGCTGGCCGCCGGCGACCGGGGCATCGAACCTGATGCAGATGCGATCTCCGTTCAACGCGAACCGGCTGTAGGAGAGCGCGTAGTTGATCTCCAGCAGCTTCCGCATCACCACCACGCTCGGCTTCTCCATCGTGGCAACCCCGCCCTCGAACTCCACCTTTTCGGCATCGGCGTACCCCACAAGCCGTTTTGAGCCCTGGTAGAGCCGGAAATCGACGCGACCGTCGGTGGCTTCGAACTCCACGTTATCGGCCTCGGGATCGCGGAGATATTCGAAAAAGGCGAGATAGGCGGGGAGATAATCCCCCGCGGCAAAATGCTTCTCCGCCTCGCTCCACTGCTGTCGCTGAAGGTCGGTCTTCAACGCATCGGTATATCGGCCGAACTGAACCTGCATGAATAGTGCTCCAAATGAATTGATAGGTGCGATCATCCCACGGCAATTATTCAATTCCCGAGCGTCACGGCGCCGGAATCGGGATGTTTTCCAAACCACCGGATGCGAACGCCGAATCACACATCGCGTGAAATGCATGGCTCGAATCCGCGGCGGATCGATAAAAGTATTGCTGAGGGATAAGGTTTTGGAGCGGTGGGGGCCGCGGTGCAAATATACATCAACCGAAGCGTTTGCAATCATCGGCCGCGGCGGTGGAGTCCGACCCAACATTCCGGGTAATCATTTGAGCATCGATCGCGATGTTCGTTTTTTTCAGTTTAATCGGCTATCCCGATCGTATAATCCCATCTCACCGACGTTTTATTTGCAGACCTGAAAAAGGAGTTTTATACTTGTGTATTCAATGTGGTCCTTTCGGTTGATGAGCATGGTGTCTGGACCGCGCTCTGCTCTGGACCGGTGGACCGGCTTCACCTGCGTGGGGAATTCCGGGTCTGTCACTTCTTCCTCCCCGCGCCTTTCCGTTGACTACATACTGCTCGATATCAATCATCTGCTGACACTGTTCGATATCAATCGTAGTTAGAGTCACGACCTTCTCTATCATACGCGATCGGTCCCGGCTGCATTTCTTTGCATGGCGGGACGGACCCGCATAACCTGGGTGTACACACGGATGGACTGGGCAACCAACCGTAATGACAGTGCGCGGCGCATTCCGCTGCTCACGACCAAATTTCATGTAGCGCGAACGCGCTCCACTCTTGTCTCCCGATCACGGCTCATAGAGCAGCTCAACCATGGGCTTCAGTGCAAACTGACGATCATTTCGGCTCCGGCCGGATGCGGAAAGACAACTCTCCTCTCGGAATGGGCAAACCGGAGTCGGCAAAATGTCGCCTGGGTTTCGCTGGATGAGGGGGATAGCAACACCACGAACTTCTGGGCTTACTTCATCGGATCGCTGCAACGGCTTCAACGGGAACTGGGGACGGGCGCGCTTGATACGCTCTATTCCGGGGCACAACCGGAGATCGATCTGGTGCTGACGGCGCTTATCAACGATCTGGCCGCCATCCCGCAGGAGATCGTCCTGATCCTTGATGATTATCACGTCATCACCGATCCCGCAATTCACGAGGCGTTGACCTTCTTTATCGAGCGGATGCCGCCGCAGTTCCATCTCTTCGTCGCGGCGCGGATTGATCCTCCCCTCAAGCTTACCCGGCTCCGGGCGCATGGCGAGGTGAATGAGATCCGCTCCGCCGATATCCGCTTTACCCCACATGAATCGCTGACGCTGCTGGAGGGGGTGGAGAACTCCAAGGCCGGGCCGGAGGAGCTTGCCGCGGCCGTGACGCATACCGATGGATGGGCCGTGGGGCTTCAGCTTGCGGCGCTCGCCATCGCCGAGACAAAAGGGAAGGGGGGACCGCGCAAGCTCCTGACCGCGATTGATGGGCATGGCGCCGACTATCTAGCCGATGAGGTTGCCGATCGCCAGCCCCCGCATATCCGTGATTTTCTTCTCAGAACCGCGATTCTCGAACGCATGTGCGCCCCCCTCTGCGATGCTGTCACCGGCGGAACCAACGGCGAGGAGATGCTGGAACGGCTCTATGCCGATAATCTCTTTATCCTGCCGCTCGATGAGGAACGGCAGTGGTTCCGCTATCATCCGATGTTTGCCAAAGTCCTCTGCGAACGTCTCCAGCGCACCTGGCCGGAGGAGGTGCGGGATCTGCATCACCGCGCCAGCAAATGGTTTGAGGAGCACGACGCCCCAAGGGAGGCGGTGGATCATCTGCTGAACAGCGGCGATCTCCGCCAGGCAATCGATCTTGCCGAACGCCTTGCCGAGCGGCTGCTGACCACCGGAAACTCCGAACCGCTTCTCGCCTGGACATCGATCTTCCCCGATTCCGAAGTTATCGCCCGCCCCCGCCTGGCAATGGCGTTTGCCTGGGCGCTTGTGCTTGGCGGCGAGTTCGAACGCGCCGAAAAATATCTGGAGATCTGCCACCGGTTCGTGGAGCGGGAACCGGAAACGGGGCTGGCCGATATCACTGGACATCTCGCCACCGTGCGGAGCTTCCTGGCCGGAGTGAATCGCCCGGGTCACTCTACAGATGGCGATGGTGGCGATGAGCGGACTGTGCGCTTCAACGGGGGGTCGGAGCAGGGAAAACCGCGGACGTTTGCCGGGGGATCATCCCAGTCGCCCGCCGGAAAAGCCGCGTCGATGCCGATCTCGACCTTCAGCGTCCCCAAGGCTCTCCCCCAGATCGCCCGCCTTCAGTTCACGATGGGACAGCTTAAAATCTCGGCCGGCACCTATCGCGAAGCGCTACGACTTCTGGAGCAGAGCGAGGTGAACAGCGAATCGGATGGGGCGCTTGCCGCCGCGTATATCGGCCTGGGGGAGATCGAATACGAGTGGAATGATCTTGACAGCACGATGCGACGCCTTGAGCTGGGGCTAGATCTGGCCGCCGAGCGGAGGGATGCCGTGGCCCTGCGGGATGGATATCTTCTGATGGCCCGTGTCCATCAGTCGCGCGGCGATCTGGATGGAGCCCTTGACGCCATTAACGAAGCGGAACGGGCGATCTCCGCTGGAAACGGCGTGGAATCAGAGCCTGCACCGCTGATGGCGCACCGCGCGCGCATTTGGGTTGCCCAGGGAAATCTTCAGGAGGCGGCGCACTGGCTTCAGGAATCCGGCTCGCATCTCCCGCTTTCCCCGGAATCATTCGAGGATCATCTGTCGGTCGCCAGAACATATATCGCCCAGTACAGGAGCGATAACGCCGTGGAGCATCTGGGCGATATCCTCAGAAAAGCCGAGGATCGGCGATGGAATGATATGGTGATTCATCTGCTGGTTCTCCTGACAATCGCGTTCGATCAGCAGGGGGACACGGAGCAGGCAACCGCGCATATGCGGCGGGCGCTGGCGCTGGCGGAGCCGGAGGGATATGTGAGGACGTTTACCCAGGAGGGAGCCATCAGCACGCGAATCCTTCAGAATGTCCGCGCCGCGATGCTGGAAGAGCAGGAGGAGGACGGGGCGATAGAGTATATCGATTCGCTCCTTGAACGCCTTGGCACCACGGCACAGTTTATCCCGCAGCCGGAAGCCCCACAGGCCAACGGAGCGGCAAATAACCGGCATGTGATCAGCGCCATGGAGCTTCTCAGCCCGCTGAGCGATCGGGAGATCGAGGTGCTGAAGCTGATCGCCAACGGAAAATCGAACGCATCGATTGGCGATGCTCTCTATATATCATTGAGCACCGTGAAGACCCATATCAACAATCTCTACAGCAAGCTCGGCGTGGAAAGCCGCACCCAGGCGCTGGTCAGGGCAAAGGAGATCAACCTGTTGTGATCGGTATCGGGCCGGTGACGGAAAATCGTCCAGCCCGATCTATCCTGAAACCCGGAAAAAGCCCCACACCGGGGGTTGAGTCGATTTTGCGCTGATTTCAGCGATTCCGCATTTAATCCACCCCCCAAATCCACCCAGGACTCCACCTTTCAGCGGAGCATCTCCCATCTCTCAAGCGCTACTTTTGCCCCGTTAACGGTCAGATTCCCTGCCGTGACCTTAGGGCACACAAAAGGCTTGGGAGCCGACCGCATACTAGAGTGACTTCCGAAGGAACGGGGAGACCGGGCATTGTGCCCACGATCCCCGGAGTTTGAATGATCAGAGCGCGAGGAAGCGTTGGGAAGAATCCCGGCCTTTAGTAGCGTCTCGTCAGGATAGGCCGATAAGCGTTGGACCTGATCGCTTATCGGTAGAGCATGGCGCCGTTCGGAGAGGGCTTGTTCAGTCGGTCTGGACCTCCTGTCGGAACAAGTCTCCAGGGTGCCATGGTTCAACGGGTCGAGCAATCGATCCCGTTTCGGAATCCCTTACATTGCTTTGATATCGGAAGGGCGGATGACCTAACCGCCCTTCCGAATCAGGCAGATCGCCGGCGCCTGTTTCTTAACACCATCACTTGTCAAGTTCATTTTAACGATGTTATCCATTCTCTATTGGCAATCCCATTAACGGAATCCGGCAGGGTGATAGTCACGGATCAGGCGTAGCGGACGGATCCAATTATGTAATGAAGAAGGGGACGGATTGAAGCTGGATAGAGAGCGTATTACCCTCGATTCCGGACCATGGTGGACCGCCCATCGATGCCTTCGACGGAGTGGCTCTCCTCCTTCGAATCCCCCGTATTGAGGGGTAACCCCCACGAGGAAATGAAAACTTCACAAATTCACGACACGATCATCCTGCCTCTGAACACTTGATCATGTCGCTTATTTTTGCGGTCCCATTTGATATTCCCCGGAAAGTGGCTATCATTATTCGATGGCACGAACGCGCGGCGATATCATGGAAAGCCTCCGATCGCTCAGGGAGCTGGAGGCGGAATACGACGGGACCCGGCAGGAGCCCCGCGTTGCCATGCTGCGGATGCTGAAGGAAAAGCCGGACCGCACCATCGCCGATGTCAGTCAGAGCCTGGGACATTCAGAGCGAAGTTTGCAGCGATGGTGGGGAATTTATCAGAAAAAGGGGCTTACGGCTCTGCTTGATATCGGCAAGGCGGGGGGAAAGCGACCTCGCCGGCTTGATGAGACCAAGCTCCAATCGCTCCGGCAGAAAGTGCAGTCGGACGGATTCCGGGAGTTGAAGGAGGTGAGGGAATGGCTGAGCCAGCAGCATGGCGTTGACTACAGCCCCTCCGGAATCTCCTATTTGATGCGAAAAACGCTGAAAGCACAGCCAACCGGCTGGATGATGTTCGATGATGACCCGGAGACGAAGCGCGATAGAGGAGGAAGGCCGGGACAGGCGGCGGGCATTCCCAAGCATATCGTTCGCTTTCTGAATGCGATGCCGACAAGCAGCGACGGCCGGACCTGGGGGAATGCGTTTCGCGAGGCATTACGGGAAGTTCTGGGAGATGTGGATCGCATCTCTATTAATGTAAACGTTGAATGTAATCTCGTAAACCCTGAAGGATATGAAGCCGGGACCATCATTACCCAGCATGTATCGCAATCAAGAACGACTGACGGAACAGTCACTATCACCCCGGATCAGCGAGAAAACCCGCATTCCGAGCGCGTTCTTGATGGAATGCGGAGCCAGGGCTTCCCATTCAAGTCATTTCATCCACCTCGCGCTTTTGACTACTATTATAAAGGGCACGCATATCTCGGCACCCTCATTCTCTGGCGAGAGATAGGAGTTTCCCCCATCAGCTCCGAAACACTCGAAACAATGGCGGAATTGGAGCCTTTTCTGAATTTCGCGCTATCGGATCTGGTGGCACGATATCAGGCCGAGAAGCCGATCGACCGTGTATTTAATGATGCGCTCAAGGATATGTACGCCGAAGCCGGCCTCAGCCCTCAGGAGCAGCGCATCGTTACCCTTCAGTTAATGGGGCATTCCTACAAGGAAATGGCCGATATGCTCTCGATTGCCGTGGATACGATCAAAAAGCACTTCAAGCAGATCCACCGCAAGACCGGAACGCGGGGTCAGGCGGAGCTGTTCGGCAAATATTTCAGCTCCCGGCTCAAAATCGATCAACCCGATACATAAGAGGATCATCCCGGCGGGCTCCACCCCGGCGGCAATTCGCGTCCACCCACATCCCCACCCATCAGTCTAAATCCATCCCGTACTCCACCTTCCGGTTGAAGAACCTCAACCCCATGCCCCGGTATGTTTGGGCCTGAGTCCATTCCAGTACACTCCAGCAGTCTAGAACAGGCTCGCAAAACTCCTCAAAAGTGTACTTGAGCACCGGTGGCTTGAAGTGTTAGGTTTGCTAGTGTTAAAGATGACCCCGCACGGAATGTGGCTTGAAAGGCGGGGTCCGGCAAGCAGGAAAGCACTTCGACAGCGTAATGCGGTGTTTCAGTCCAGAGGAACAGCGAGCATAACAAGTTGAAGGGTCCAATGAGAGTCCTATTATCCTGCTTCGCTGCTGTCCTGCTCCTTTCCGCCAGTGGTTGGGCACAGACAGAATCGATGACATCCAGCGGCGCCGCCGCTACGTATAAGGGGACAATGACAGTCTATGTCGATGTCCCATCGTCGTCCGGAGGAGATACTTATAATACCGCGCCCAAGGGCAAGGACATTATTAGCGAGATCACAATCTGGGCAACGTCGACCGGGCAGATGCAATACAGCTTCAGCAAGTCCGGAATCAAGTTCATTGGCACCGATCCCAGCGTACAGAACATCAGCAGTTCTGATCTCTACAATCTGATCGCCCAGGCGGCGGTGGAACAGGGAGTCGCAATGGGATATAATTACTGCGGCAGCACGGGAACACAGACGCGGGTGGTTGATCCAGAATCACTCTCGCACAACTTCTCGATCCGTTGCAGCTCGACCGGAACGGTCGTAACGCAGACTTCGGTGACCAGCTCGACTGGCACAATCCAGTAAGAGCATCCAGAAAATCTTAGCCCGCCCGCCCAGGCGGATGAGAAACGTCCTTTGACAGAGTAGCTGATGGGATCTGCCCAGGTGAACATCAGCTACTCTGTAGGTCTTCAGGTCCGGTCCAGCATTCATTTCCAATCTTGACAGCATAGTAGAAGCGGTAGTGCCGGGGTTACGTGGAAAACGGTCCGATAATTGCAGACTCAGTAGAAACGTAGTCGCGGTTGTGCAGAGGGTTTGAAAATGTGGCAAACGAGGTCCAGGTAGCAGTCCAGTGCTAACGTGGCGTTGAGGTCCAGAAACAGTGGCAGTCCAGTGCAACTGTGTGGCATAGAGGTCCAGTACCGTCAGCAGGTCTTTGAAAATAACTCGTCTGAAGTTCGATGGTAGCGTGTCCAGCATTGCTATTGAACAGGAGTTGGTGTACACGACAAATGCTCTCGCTCGGGGTGGAAAGGTCGCATCCTGTACGTGAGTCTCCGTACACATTCAGAATACTTATCAGGCAATCGAGGTCCAACTCCGCCAACGATAAGTAACCAGAGTTTAGGTTTTCCGGAAGGGGCCGCCCTGCTCCATATCCTGAAAAACGAGTCCCGCTGATAAATTGGGGCAGTATGAAGTCCAACCTGGCATCCACCAGGATCATACTGCCCCCTTTTTTTGCCCTTTTCCGACGTGGTTTCCCATCACAAAGAGAAATCAATCACCTCAACCGCATCACCCTCTCGCTCACCGATTTATATCACCGTCATCCCCATGGTTCAAAGCGCCCGGGTTTGCCATTCCCCCGAGCATCGACCGGAAAGGCCAATTGCGATGAACTTCAGAAGATCACCGAAACCGAATCAATGCAACCAGCGCAATGATATCGCCATGAACATCCCGGGAAACTGGAACTGAGAGGTGAATGTGCTGATGGTATAAACCGGCCCGATACAAATAACGGCGGCGACTCGGGTCCAGAGTCGCCGCCGCTGTCCTGCGTCGGCTCGCCGCGGAGGCGCGCCTGCTAGGTCAATCCGCGGTGTCCTCACGGGAACCTGATGGCCCTCATGAGTGTTGGCATCTCACCAGAACGTTGCTGAAAACGGACATCCCGAGAGAGCCCGTATCCCGCAATGGGGTGGAACCGCAATCTGAAAGCTCTTCTCCTGGAAACTTCCGGTAAGGTCGGCCGGAAATTCTTTTGAGTCGGGCTCCTGAACAGACAGATCCAGCCATTCGCTATCGAAACAACTCGATGGTACACCAATGATCGCTGGTGGCAAATCTCAGCCCGGTGCAACCGTTCCCTTCAATCACATACGATTGCCAGAGCTTTGATTATCACCGCCGTTGTCGCTGAACTCCAGGACCAGAGAGCCTGTGTAAACATCTTATCATATCAAGATACGCGAGCGCGATTCATTTTCAGGACAAAAGCGATTCAATCTTATCGGATAGTGGGTGGATTTTCTCCAGGGTCGTAGTTTTTCCCACCCTCGCGGGACTATTTTTGAGGATATTGTTATTGATATCTGGCGTCGGGTCTTAACGTCATGCTCCACCGACTTCGTTGCATCCCCGTTGTCGAAGTTTTTCGCTGTCGTACTGTCATCGTGGTATTTCAGACGCGGACCGAACCTCGCGCCGTAATCCAACGGATATGCACTCCAGACTGGTCGATTTCCTCAATCATGGGCTCTTCGCTTTTGTTGGCCGGAGCGACGAAATAGAGCGGATAGCGTCGTTCTGGCGGTCCGGGCTGGACGCGGATAAGCTACGTATCGCGCTGCTGATCGGCGAGGCGGGCGTGGGCAAAAGCAGGCTGGTGGAGGAATCGATCCCCCGGATCGCGGAATCGGGCGGGGCGGTGGCGCATATCAAGCTCTATCCCGAATCGACATCCTCCATCATCCCCCTGATTACACGCGCCCTCCGCGCCCCCATCCTCCATCGACAACTCCATCTCGGCGATCTGGACAACACCCTCTTTTCATCGATCTCCGCGTTGCGGCGGCTGGCCCGGCTCCGCCCCGCCATGCTTGTCATCGAGGATGTCCACCTTCTTTCCGGGCCGGCGCTCGGCGAGCTGGCTCTGCTCCTTGAAGCTCTGAGCGACGAAGCGATCTCCATCCTCTGCGTGGCGCGCCCGATGGAACTGGCCGTCCGTCCGATCGCGGAACGCTATCTGACGATGGAGATCAGGCTGCAAGGGTTGACCGAGCAGGATGTCGAGACACTCTGGATGGAGTTGTTCCAGATCCCCATCCTTCCGCCGCTGCTCCATCCGCTCTTCAAGGCAACGCGTGGAAACCCGCTTGCCCTCCGATCCGCGCTGCGGGGCGCGATCCAATCCGGCGCGCTCCTCCTGGAACCAACCGGCACCGGCTGGCGAAGCCAGGTGGGGGATGAGGCATTTATACGATTCCTCCGGCGGAATGTGGAGCTTCTATCGGAGGGAATGGCGGCGCATCTGGACGATCAGGAGAAATACGCCGCGGTTCGCCTTGCATGGCTCGGCGAAATCTTCTCGCGCGAGGCGGCCGAGCTGATGATCGATCGGATGGAGTCGGCCATTGCCTCGCTGATGTTCAAGGGAGTCATCGCCCCCCTGCTTGCGCAGCCATCCCCGCTTACCGAGCGGCAGAGCGCCTATCCCGCGATCACGTTCACCCATTCCATCCTTCACGATCATCTTGCCGGTCACCGGCCGGTCAAGGGAAAACGGCTGATTGAGGTGATCTCCTCGGGCGTTCCTCTCTACTGCATCCTCCCGTTTCAACTCCTCCGTGAGCTGGATCGGGAAACCGGCGCCGGAGCCGATCAGGTGTTCCGCGCAATCACCCGAACGCTGGAAGTTGCCAGGGAGCTTGACAGAAGCCCGGACTGGAAGCTGGGGATGGAGGTGTGGCTGGGAGCCGAACATATCTGCCGGCTCCACGCCACGCTCTGGGACCGCCCCATGGCCGAACGGCTGGAGGCGATGCTGCTTGCAAATCATCTCACGCTTCTCCGGCGATCGGAAGGAGAGGAGGAGTATAACCGACTGGTTGAGCGACTGGTGGAGATGACCTCGGAGCCGGTTCCGGAGCATCTGCTCGAATACCGGCTGATTGCGCACACCTATCTTCAATCGCCAAGCCAGGAGGCGGCCCCGGAAACCTACCGGAGCAACTGGGAAGCATCACAGGAGTTTGTCCACCGGCATCCGGATCTCCGCTATACGCGCGGATATCTCACCTATCTGGAGGCAAACGCGCGCGCAATGCTCTTCGCCGGTGATCTCGCGGTCCTGACCGCGATTGAGCATCAACTGACCGATCTGATTGCGTCGGAGCGCGTCACCGACGATTATCGTCACCTGGCAAAGCATATCATCGTCTTTCATTACCTCGATCTCTTCGATACCGAGGAGGAACTGCAACGGCGGCTGACCGCCCTGAAGGAGCTGGAACCGGTCATCGAACGGAACAAGCGGATGAGCCTTCTCATCTCCAAGATCGTCCTGTTCGATGCAATCGGCCGGGCCGAGGAATTGATCGATCTGACCGATCAGGCACTACCGCTCTTCAAAGAGCAGAAGCTGGCGAACAATTACTACTATGGATCGATCGGGAGGATATCGGCGCTCGCGATGCTTGGCGCGGATCTCGGAACCATGGAGGAATCGCTGGCGCAACTCTGCGCCGAGGCGCCGGAGGAGATCCGGCCACGGCTCGGGCTTTTTGCCTGGATGGCGCTGGTGGAACGCGCGCTGCTGCGGGGAGATTTCGTCGCGCTTGAACGCACGCTTGAACGTGGGGGGGAGAGCATCCGCCATTTGCGACCGGAAATCCTGGCGATCCTGGCGGCACGGGAGAAGATCTCGTGGGATATCCTGATGGCGAACGCCTACCTGGCGGATGATCCCTTCAGGCGGATGCTGACGGCGCTTGCGGAGGATGCAAGGGACGCCGCCGGCGCCGCGGCCGTGGAGATCCTGACGACACCGATTCTCAGAACCGTCGATATTATCGAACGGCTGGCAACGCTGGAGATTATCGAACGGCACGGGCTGGCCGATGCCGACCGGCGGGATGTGGCCGGACGCGGGCTTGGGATGATGCTCGAATGGCTGGAAGATCGTCGCCTTGCCCCCTGCATGCTTCCCCTCGTGGAGCGGTTCGGACGGAAACTGCCGAAGCACGAGCTGCTGCGGTGGAAGGAGAGGATCGATGAAATCATCGCGGCCCGAACGGTTCCCCACATCGCCGGACGGCAGCGGATTGCGATCACCATGCTCGGGAATATCGCAATCCGCCGGGGCGATGACGAGCCGACGCAGTTACGCGGCGCACGACTCCGGACATTGATCGGCGTGCTGGTGGCGGACCGGATGCTGGATCAGCCGCTCAGCCACCGCGAGCTGGCGGCCATCGTCGCCGGGGTGGATAACGATCCCGACAAGGCGCGGCGCACATTGAACGGGGTGGTGTTCCGGCTGCGGGAGACGATCGGGCAGGATACGATTCTCACCGACGGAGAAACTCCGCGGTTGAATGTGGAGATGGTGGATGTCGATCTTCTGAATGCCCACCGGCAGCTTAGAACATCGGCGGCCGCCCTTCGTCACGGCTCGCTGCTCCGGGCGCAGAACGCGCTGCTGCGGGCGCTGGAGATCAGCCACGGCGAAGTTCCCTTTCCAACGCTGTATGAGAATTTCTTTGAGGCGCTTCGCGATGACTTCGAGAGCGAGATGCGTGATACGATTGTGAAGGTGGCAAAGGGGCTGCTGCTGGAGAACGATCCAAAGAGCGCGGAGGATCTGCTCCGGCGCGGGATGGAGACCGTGCCGGAAGATGAGGAACTGGCGGCCCACCTTCGCGATGCGCTGGTGCTGCTCGGAAAACGGGCGGAGGCCGAGCGGATACGCATCAGGATGATGCTCGGCCCCGAATAGCGCTCAACGGATCAGAGTGAATGGATCGTGTGCCTGACCACGGCGAGAATCTCGATTCTGCTCTTCTCCTTGATGATCGTCGGATTATATCCGCTCCCCTGCGGCATCAGCATCATCACGCCATTCTCCTTCACGTACCGCCGCACCACGATCGCCCCGCGAACCTTGGCGATCACGATATCGCCGGACTTCGGCTTGGCCGTCCGCGCTCCCACCACGATATCCTCCTCGTTAATTCCCGCTCCCGTCATCGAGTCATCGATGATCCGCACGGCCAGGGATTTCTCCCTGTTTGTCGCCAGCGTCTCATTCAGATCGATCGTCCCCTCGATATACCCGGAGGTATCCACATTCTGGGTATAGATCTGCATGAGCTTCTCTTTCCCCTCGCGATAGCCGTTCTTCTTCTCCGCAATCTCCCCTCGCTCCCGCAGCTTTACCCTGA
The DNA here is from genome assembly GCA_039917235.1 of Kapaibacterium sp. (SeqCode). Classification (GTDB taxonomy): domain Bacteria; phylum Bacteroidota; class Ignavibacteria; order OLB7; family OLB7; genus JAFDZV01. The sequence goes on from JBDSJW010000138.1 coordinate 14,320, forward strand.
GAGCCCGGCCCGGATGGTTATACGCAAGCATCTCCCCTTCGCCGGTTGCAAGCCAGTCCAGACTGCATCCCAGATCGAGCACTTTTTCAAGAAGCTCCAATCCCGGCTTCGGTTTACCGGAGAGATATTTCTGAAGATTTGATGGGGCCATCCCCAGCGCATCCGCAAAAAGTTTGATCGTTCCCCGCTGGTCACCGAAGAGGACGGTGCCGAATTCCCGCATTCGTTCGCCAGAGTGCATAGTTATAGCGAGCATCTAATATGATATATTCGGGATTGAGTACAGAGGTATATTATTTCATATACAACTGTCAACCTCATGTCAACCGTTCGTCAACAGTTTGACAACTGAATATATGAAAACCAATCATCTCGACTTGCAGCGGAAACCGTATCGGGGAATTCTTTCGGAAATCGCCGCGGAGGATGGCGTGTCGCGCCAGGCGGTAAGCCGCCGCATGCACCGTGGCGATCCCGATACGCTGCTCCGCATCGCCAAGAAGAAACTGGCGATCGACGCAAAGCTGAAGGAGAGCCGCAACGTGTTCCGGGAATAGCGGCGGGCGGGCCGGCGGAACGATGTGCCACGATAGACCACCATCACAACCTCCTCATATTGATCCACGCCGATGGGTTTTCAGTAGAGGAACCTGCCGATGGTGTACCCCCGCATGTATATCTTGCGGACGCTGGCTGGCATCTCCTTTTCCGAACATTTCGATCTCGACCCGCATGCCGTTGCTTCTTTACAATACGTCCGAGCCGGAGTTCACGTCGCTCGACTTCAACGAAGTGGTGCTGACCGCCGCCCGGAGCGGCGCGCTGGCGCGCCATATCTTCCTCCTTCCCACCGGCCGCTATGTGCGGGAGGTGGAACGGAAGCTGACGCGGCGGCACTTCGAGCTTACAAAACGGCCGATCGAACGGCTGCCGGTTTACACAATAGGTTCGTTCGCCACGGAGTTTTATTCCAGGCTGCAACCGCGCCAGCGCGATATCTCCCCGGAAGTGCAGCTTGCGCTGATGCAGACGGCAATCGGCAATGTGGAGCTGGAATATTACGGGCGGGGAGGACGCGCTCCATCGCTCGGCGTGGTGGAACGGATTACGCGGGTGATCAACGGCGTCCGCGCCGATGGGATTATGCCGTCGGATTTCAAGAGCGATCTCGAATTCGCGAAGGCAAATGAGGACACGCCCGG
>JBDSJW010000139.1:0-6986 GCA_039917235.1 Kapaibacterium sp. (SeqCode)
GATGGATGCGCCGATGCAAAATCGAGCACGCTGTCCATCCTCCTGTAGATTTTTTCCTCCCCCGATGTGTATGCCGCATATGCGTTCTGACGCCAGAAGATCGAGCGGGCGGAATCGGCGGTGGGAAGCAGGGTGATCACGTCACGTTTTTTGAACACGGAATCGGGGACAGAGCCGTTCACCGCCAACTGGCTGATGATATTCACCGATGAAAACGGCGCGGTGAGCTTTGAAACTCCCAGCAGCAGATCGATGATGACCGTGCCGTTGACCAAAAGATTTACCGGAAGGACGCGCCCGCCGCCGGAGGAATCGAACTGCTGATGAAACCGCGCATCCCCCACAAACGCCACGGCGGTGCCGGGCGCCAGCGAAAGGTCAACATCAACAACATCATATGAGTCGGCACGCACGCGCATCGTCCCCTGAAACGTTGGAAACGCGGTGGTCGCGGATTCCACGCCGATCGTATAGACAACGCTTCCGCCGGCGGCCGAGGCATCGCGCACCGAAAAATGATAGCGATCAAATGCGTGGGAGCCGAGCGGCGATGCAATCGTGGCGTTGAGAACCCTGATCTCGTCGTCGTAGAAACTGAAAAATCGTCCGACCGGAAAAAGTTTGTCGAACTTCGGAATCGTCGTGGTTTTTCTCCGCGCTATCACCTGAAAACGTTCTCCGGCATCGCGTCGGAAATAATCGTTCATGAACATCTCCTGCACCGCCAGCCGGTTGGAATCCTTGACCAGCCCGAACAACTGTCCCTGAACATCGATCGTGAATTTTGAATAAATGCGCTGCTGCATCCTATCGATTCCGCCGACGATCTGATCGCGCCGCGCTATCACCCGCCGCATCAGGTCGTTCGCATCCACAGTTCCAATCGCGGTCGGTGAAAGTTTCTCATAGGGGCGCGGCGTTATCCTCACCATCAAATCCTGCGATGCCTCGCTCACAACAACGCGGGCAGGCTGATAGCCGGGGGATGTCACCACAAGCTCATGATGTCCCGGCGCAAGCGGCAGCCTGAATGTGCCATCGGGAAACGTGTACGCCGCTTCTCCCGTCGCCGGCTCGGCAACGCGGCAGCCCGCAACCGGCGCGGAAGTCACAACATCGACCACCGTTCCGGCAATCGACATCCGTTGCGCGCTGGCGACCGTCGCCGCGAAAAAAGTCAGAAGAAGGAGAGCGGATGGAACGGAGGGCATGTATTTCATTCTCGTTTCATGGAAATAAACGCCATCAGCGGAGCCAACGGTGTCACAGGTGACAGCTCCCTCATTATGCGTGCCAAGCCGCATCAAAACCATCGGAACGCAAAAGGCGGAGAGGAACCCCGCCTTTTACAAAGAACGATCTCTCATCATCGCGAATCGGGCGCTATTCGGTCGCCCCCTCCTCCGGGGTTATGCCGGGCGATTCGGCCACGGACTCGGCCGTTGCTTCAGGTTCGCTCTCCTTCCTGCCGGTGATATCGACCATCACGCCGCGCAATTTTTCCGGTTTTCCATCCTCATCACGAACCACGTAGACGATATCGCGCAGCCAGATAACGCGCCCGGCGGCGGCGATTACGCGATACTCCAGATCGTGATCGCGGCCGGCGTGGATCGACGCGGCAAGCATCTCAAGCGTCTCCCGGCGATCGTCGGGATGGATAAGCTGTTCGCGGAACGCGGGATTGTTCAGCCATTCGGAAACCGGATAGCCGAGCAGATCCTCGGCGCGGCGGCTGACAAATGTAAAGCGGAGCGATCCGGCATCGGCCTCCCAGAAAATTCCGGCGAGCGTATTGACAAGATCGCGAAAGCGCCCCTCCGATTCCCGCGCCTCATGCAGCGCGCGATCGCGCTCCACCTCGAACTGTTTCCGCTCCGTGGTATCCTGAAAGAAGACCGAAAGCCCATCGTACGATGGAAATGCGTTAACGTGATACCAGGCGTTGATCGGGGTGAGATGAAAATCGAAATCGACAGGCTGAAGTTCGCGCATCGCCTGATGGAAGCGCTCGTAGATATCGCCCCAGATCAGATCGGGAAATTCCGCCCAGAGATCCTTGCCGAGAAGATCATCGGTGCCGGAACGGAGAAGGCCGAGCATCGTTTCAGCGCGCTGGTTGACGTAGGAAAATTGCCACTCGCGGTTGAGCGCGATAAACGGATTGGTGATGCTCTCCAGCAGCCGCGTGGTTTTCTGGTTGGAGCGGCGCAACGCCTCCTCCGAACGTTTCCGGTCGGTGATATCCTGGAACACGAGGATAACGCCAAGGAGCATTCCGTTGAAATCGAGGATCGGCGCGGCGCTGTCGTCGATCGGGATCTCCTCCCCACGTCGCGACACCAGAATGGTATGATTTGCCAGCCCGACTCTTCTGCCGGTCTGGATCACCTCCTCAACCGGATTGTCGATAAGCTCGCCGGTGGATTCATTGACCACGCGGAACACCTCCGCCAGATTCCGGCCGATCGCCTCATCCTGCGGCCATCCGGTCAGCTCCGCCGCCACCATGTTGAGAAATGTGATGCTGCCGCCGATATCGGTGGCAATCACCGCGTCGCCAATGCTGGAGAGCGTTACCTGCAACCATTCCCGCTGCGCGTGCTGCGTCCGCTCATGTTCCTTCCGCTCGGTGATATCATTAAAGGCAAGCACCACGCCGGAGACCGCGCCATCGGAGATGATCGGCGATACATTCAACTCCACCGGCACGCGCGATCCATTTTTCCGAAAAAAGCGATCGTCATCGTTGCGATACGCCCGGCCGGAACGGATCGCGGAGAGAAGCGGGCATGTGGTCTCGCCGCTGGATTCGCCGTTTCCTTCCTCGTGATGGATTGTCGCGTGAAGATTTCTCCCCATCAGCTCATCCATGCTCCACCCCAGCATCCGCTCCGCGGCCGGGTTCAAATAGGAGATATTGCCGGATTGATCGAGCGCGCAGACCCCCTGCCCAAGGCTGGCCATCATGGTGCTGGTGAAATCGAGCTGGCCGCGCAGCGCTATCTCCGCCTGCCGCGCCTGCTTGTAGAGAATCGAATTATCGATTGCGACGGCGGCGCGACGTGCAAGATCCTCCGCCAGCGAGAGATCATCATCGGTAAAGTAGCGACCCGATTCCGCGGTCACGAGCGTCAGCGCGCCAAGGATGCGATTGCGCGAGATCAGCGGAACGGTCATCGCGGAGATCAGACCCAGTTTGCGGATCATCTCCAGATGTTCGTCGTCGATAGCGGCGGCGGTCAGCATCTCCGGCGGGATCATCGGATAGAATTCCACCTGGCCGCTCCGGAGAACCTGCGGCAGACCGGTCGGCGCATTGGGATCGGGGGGATATTTCCGCTCCAGCTCATACACCAGCTCGATTTTCTCCGGCTGAACATGCACCACCGCAAGCCGCTGCGGCGATGATGGATCATCGCAATATTCGCCGCCGCAGATATCGATGGCGCACCAGTCGGCGATATGCGGCACGGCCAGATGCGCGGCGTTGGAAAGCGTGGTCTTGAAATCGAGCGAGCTTGCAAGCAACTCGCTTACTTTCGCGAGAAATTCCGAGCGTCCACGGAGGAGCGCCAGATCCTGCTGGTCACGTTCAATCGGATGCGAACCGTTGTCGATTTCGGATGTGGACATGATAATGGGATATTGATTCTCTCTCTCACGAGCACGATGGCGCAAGTTAACAGACTGCTGAATTCCTGCGGATATTCAGGCTGTTTGGCAACGATGAATCAAATTTCGTGCCTGGTGATCCGATTTTGGGGGTCCGGGCAGGTTTCAAACCTGCCCCGACAAGTCGATATTTGTGCGACTCGAAAAAAAGCGGAGGAACAGCCGTTGCCGTTCCTCCGCTTATCATAACCGATATCGCCGCGCGATATTACCGCTTCATGATCACGCGCCAGCGTCCGAGCTGATCCGCGGTCAACTGCGACTCGATGCACTTGTAGAGATTGTCCGTGCACGACTTGACGGCCGCGTTGTACTCAGGCAGCAGAATGCCGATCTTGGCGCGGAAATCCTTGTTGAGCGAATCGACGATCTTGCGTCCATCCTCCGGCGTGATCGATCCACCCTTCACACCGCTGCGAACGCGATCCATCGCCGCCTGATAGGCATCCTGCAAAGACTTGCGGGCATCGGCATAGCGATGCTTGGCCGACATCACGCACTCCTGATACGTATCGAAGCAGGCTTTGACCGCGGCATCCTGCTCAGGCGTCAGGCCAAGGCCGTTGATAATGCCGCGGAGCGAACGCGGGCTCAGGCCGAGCGTCGTATCGCGAGGTCCGCCCTTGCCGGGGCCTTTGCCGGGACCGCCGCGTCCATCATCGATCCGTCCGCGATGCCCCAGCGTATCATCGCCACCCCCCTTGTGCGTGGAATCCTCGCGGTGCAGGCTGTCGCCGCCACGTCCTCCCTTGCCGACCGTATCCTTTCCGCCACCGCGATGAAGCGTGTCGTCACCAGGTCCGCCCTTGTGCGTCGTATCCTCGCGATGCAGGCTATCCTTGCCGCCGGGACCACCGGGGCCGCCCGGGCCCTTGCCGGAGGAATCACGCGGATCCTTTCCACCGCCGCGATTTACCGTATCCTTTTCTCCGCCCTTGCCGTCACGCCCATCGGGAGGGCCAAGGGTGAATGGATCGTTGGCCGATCCGGTCATAAGCTGATCGTAGGTGAGTGTTCCGGCGCTCGCCGCGAGTGCCGTTACATCTACGTTGTAGGCTACATACTTGTCGGTTACCGTGGTTGCCGGTGCCGTATCCGGACTTACGGCGGTGTTGGAGCACCCCACCGCAAACAGCGCCGCGGCAGCCGCGATGCCGAACCCACGCACAAGTTGAGCGCGATGTCGTGTGAATACATTCATGTTGATATCCTCGATTGGATGTTTGAGATTTGAGCTCAATTGAACCTGCGCAAGCTCTTTAGCTCCAGTAATGTCCCTCTCTCGTTTTTGTTACATGGCCCTCATGACATTTTCTTCCCCCGAAGAAGTGACTATCTTGTGGTCTGTCAGGGCGGAGCGGTGCTGCATTGTGCGGCATACTATGGAGCGCGCGACCGGCTGTAACTAAACGGGCGACGGTGAATTTCTCTCTCTGTTCATGAGTCAGTACGAAAGTCGAACCGACGAAGAGCTGTTCGAGCAGCTGAAGGAGCTGAACGACAAACAGGCTTTCCAGGTGCTCTATTCCCGCTATAACAAACGGGTGTTTTCGTATTGCGTGCGCTGCTGCGGAACACGCGAAGATGCTGAGGATGTATTTCAGACGGTCATCTCCAACATCTACGAAAAGAGAGGATCGTTCAGGGGGGGAAGCTTTATCGCGTGGCTGATGACGATAACGCGGAACCAGTGCCTGATGGCAAAGCGGGTAAAACGCCCAACCTCGGATATCGAGGGATTTGCCGAGCTGATCGGCGACGCGGGCGATAAGACGGGAAGCGATTTCCTGATGCGCGAGGCGGTCAACGACGCCATCGCAAAACTCCCGGAAGAGTTCCGGGAGCCGATCGAACTTCGATATTTCGACGACTTCTCCTATGAGCAGATCGCGGAGATCACCGGTGTCTCACTCTCGCTCGTTAAAGTCCGTCTCTTCCGTGCGAAGAAAATGCTGCTTCAAATGGTGGCTCCCTATCGCGAGGAGTTTCAATGACCAACGATGACCTTCTGCTGAAATATTTTGATGGAACCCTCTCCGAAAACGAGCGGGCGGATTTCGACAACCGCGTGAAGAGCTCCCCGGAGTTCGCGGATGAAGTTCGTTCAATCGCCACGCTGGAGGATGCGCTTGCTGCGCGGAAAATCCCCATCACCGATGATACCGAACGATTTCTTGCCACGGTCGGGATCTCCGCCACCAGCGCCATTCCCCCGCCACCAATGTCCGCTCCCACGGGAACGGCCGGATCGTCGTCGTCGGGAGCGGGAGCGTCGGGAATCCTCGGATCGAAACTTGTCATGGGAATCATGGGAGCGGTGATCGGCGGCGGCATCGTGGTCGGCTCCATCATCTATTCCAACAGCAATTCCGATAACAACCCGCAGCCGGTTCAGCCGGTGGTGCGGCAGACGCCAACCGCAGATTCCTCCACCGCGTCGCTTCCGCCTCGCGTGGAAACGCCGCGGCCGCAACCTCAGGTGGTTCAGCAACCCCCCGTCGCCACCGATACGCATAAAGTGGAAATCAGCCCGAAAGCTTCGCCGAACCTCAAGGAGCCTGTAACTCCTCCGGCCGCCGAAGCCCCCGCGAAACTGAAAGCGCATAACAGCAGCGATGGATTGGGCGAATCCAAGTCGCAGATCAAGGGGAGCGATAACTACGCCGCCCAGATCACCAAGAGCAACGCGGAGTACGCAAAAGCGGTGGCAACCGGCAACAAGATCGATCAGGCGATCGCCGCAAAGCAGCTCGGAATTCTCTACAGGGATATCGACGGAAAGCAGAACGACGCCAGAAGCTGGCTGGAAAAGTCGATCAGCCTGGCACACGACGCAAACGTGGCTGAAGTGGAAGCTCAGGCACACGGCGAACTCGGACTTCTCGAAAAGAAGCTCGGCAATCGCGATAAAGCGATCGATCAACTCCAGAAGTGCATAGACCTCATGCGCTCTGGGAATATTCAGGGAGTCGAGAAGTGGGCGAAGGCGCTGGAAGATCTACGGAACCATTGATCGGGTTTCCGCTTCGGCCGCATCCTACTTCGCTTCGATATCCTCGACGATTGAAATAACGATTCGCTTCTGACGCATTGCGGCATCAGGGATATTCCGGCCCGCTCCGGCGACCGGAATATCCTCGATGCGATCGACCGGAATATCAAGATCACGCGCAAGCTTCTCCGCCATCCGCTTCACTTCCCCATCGCCGCTCTCTCCATACACGTTCATCGACACACGCGCTCCCGGAACAATCGCCGCGCGAATCCCGCGAATCAGTTCCTGATGATCGCGTAGAAATTTCTCATCGGCC
>JBDSJW010000140.1:0-24936 GCA_039917235.1 Kapaibacterium sp. (SeqCode)
GGCCGTGATGACCACCATATACCAGCCCGCGGGAATATCGGAAGCTGTCTGATATTCCACTTCGTGCGCGCCGGCCAGAGTGTGGCATCGGGCGATTGCGGCAACCCGCTCGCCAAGAGCATCAACCAGCGATATCTCCACATCAGCCTCCCTTTCAAGCCGGTATTTGATCACCGTCGCACGGCTGAAGGGATTGGGATAGACCTCGATTTCCGATCGCTGGAGGGATTCATCCCCCCGCGCAACCCCGGCGACCGCCGGAGCGCAGCTCCAGTTGGCAATCCATCCCCACGAAGTTCTCCCGCTGTCGGAGACGAATTTCAGCGTCATCGCGCCGCTTTTTGCCGTTACCGATCCGGGAGAGGATGTCCCCGTATAGCGGCCTATCACCGGTGCCAGCGTATCCCGGCCATCATGGATCGTCAGCAGATCGTTGGCGATACTGAAGCTGAAGAAATCGAGCTTCACGGCGCCCGCCTCATCCGGTGCTATCGTATAGGTATAGTTGTCATTATCATAATATTCCCCCGCCGGCCCTCCCATATCGGTAAATGTCCCGGTGCATTCCGAATGAGCGCAGCTTGTGAAGGTATTTCGGATGGTGTTCCAGAGATCGGGGGATGATCCATCGTAGCTCAGCGCCCAGATTCCGATGCCGGCCAGGTTCTTCATCATCACCAGATCGTATTTCGCGCGGAGGCTTACCGAATCATCATACCAGCATTGCCGCCAGACGGAGTCCTTGCGATAGATATAGTAGGGGGTGGAGGATTGCGGATCCCATCGCCGTCCATAGGTTGCCGCGTTCCGCTTCGCGGTGGAGTAGACAACCGATTCCCCTCCCCCCAGCGTCGCCGCGCCGGGGGTGCTGTCGGCCGTGGGCCAGTCGTAGCCGTAGTACGGAACGCCCAGCGAAAGCCGGGCGGCGGGGATGCCGCGCTTCAGATATGCGTTGACGGAGCGGGTGACATCGTAGGGAGTCCAGAGCGTGCCGTTGTTTTTTGGCGCCACCGGGCCGGCATCGGGGGCGCCACCCCAGTGGTAATCGTAGCCCATGATGATAAACAGATCGACGTACGGGGCCATCGCCGCCACATCGTAGACATTATCCCAATCGACGCTTGGAAGCGCGATCGAGAGCACGGAGGAGGGAACATCAGCGTGGAGTCGCGCCGCCAGATTCCGCATAAACGCGGTTACGGCGGCGCGTTGCGAGGCGGGAACACCCTCAAAATCGATATTGACGCCATCGGCATCGCGGAGCCGCACCAGCGCCACAAGGCTGTCGATCAGGTTTGCAACGCTCCGTGGGCTTCCGAAAAGGGTCGCATGCCCCTCGAACAGCGTGGCGCAGAGATGAACCCGCGTTCCGGCCGCTTTCGCCAGCGGGACCATGTCGGTGGTTTTCCAGTCGTGAACGGTGGTATAACCGCCGGTGGCGGGATCGACTTCACAGGAGAAATAGCAGATATCGGAGAGGAGCCGGTAATCGTAGTTCCGGTACGCGGTCCCGGTCCAGTACGGATTCCATCCAAAGACGATGTTCCTGAGCGAACAGCCATCCACGGCGGGAACCGGCGGCACCCACATTCCCATTCGGCCGTTCAGGCTGTCCCATTTCTCCTCCCGCTGGAAGCCGTACCGGCCATATCGTTCGGCATCCTGCCGCATCATCGAACGGCCCGCCTGCTGCGCGCGAAGCGGGGAGGAGAGGAGGATGGAGAAAAGAAACCAGGTCAAGGCAATCGGAGTAAGGCTCCGCATCGTAATTTCGGCCCACTGTTGAACGGGAGAATGGCTCAATCTACAACAACGAAGGCTGCTACCCATATGGATCAAAGCGCGACCGATTCGGGATATCCTGAAATCCTCCTCCATTTCCGTCGTGCCGCCGCCGGGCGATCCCGCCGCATCGCCCTCCCCGATTCGCTGGATGAGCGGATGATCGTGGCGGCGCGGCGGCTGCTGGATGAGGGGATTGCCGTGCCGGTTCTGGTGGGAACGCCGGAGAAGATCGCGGAGCTGGCGGCAACGCTGGCCGTGAGAATCGATGATATTGAGATTGTCGATCCCTCGGGGGATATACTGGAGCGCCACGCTTCGGAGCTGTACCAACTCCGAAGCGCCAGGGGGATGGACCTTCCCCTTGCCACCGCCACCATGCAATCCCCGCTCTACGCGGCCGGGATGATGGTCCGTCTTGGAACGTGCGACGGATGCGTTGCCGGATCGCTCTCCACCACCGGCGATGTTCTCCGCGCCGCGATTCACACAATAGGCCTGGAGCCGGGCATCTCCATGGTCTCATCCTTCTTTCTGATCGTCTTCCCCTCGGCCATTTACGCCTTTGCCGATGGCGCCGTCATTCCGAACCCAACCGATATCCAGCTCGCGGACATAGCGCTTGCCACGGCGAAAAATTTCGGGATACTCACCGGCCGGGAACCGCGCGTGGCGTTTCTCTCCTTCAGCACAAAGGGGAGCGCCGAACATCCTGATGTGGTCAAGGTCCGCAGCGCCTTCCAGATCGCCAGGGAAAAGGCACCGGAGGGGCTTCTGATCGATGGGGAGTTGCAGCTTGACGCCGCCATCGTTCCCGGCGTGGCGGCACGCAAGGCCCCCGGATCGCCGATCGCCGGGGATGCCAACGTTCTGATTTTTCCAGATCTGGATGCGGGCAACATCGGGTACAAGATGGCGCAGCGGATGGGGGGGGCGCTTGCCATCGGTCCGATCGTCCAGGGGCTTGCCAGGCCGATGTTCGATCTCTCCCGCGGCTGCTCCGTGGATGATATTATCGATGTGGTCGCCATCTGCGCGTTTACGGCCGCCGGGACCGTGCCGGTGGCATAATTCCTGCCGCTCTGATCGATATATCGCACGCCGTTCCGGGGATGCGGGCACGGGTGGCGCTATCGATTCGGACGATTGCTCCGTTTCTTAGCAGACTGTTGAACAACGTCATCTGCCGCATTGGCCTTCATCATTCGCTCAGATTCGGCCGCCTTGCGGCTGATCCTCCTTGAACAGTCTGGGCATTCGAAGTAATTCAACAGACCGTTAGCAGCGTCATCCACGGCCCCATTGGATATGACCTGAAGACCTTTTCATTTTTTCTGATAGACCATGCGTATACGAACATTACTATTCACCCTGGCGACGGTATCGATTCTGCTGCCGGCCTCCTTTACGGCATCGGTGGCACAGCCGAGGATCAAGAGCTTCGGGTTCGGCATCATGCTGGGCGATCCGCTTGCCATCACCCTGAAAGGCTCGCTTGGTGGCAGCAACTCCTGGGACGCCGCAATCGGCTCATCGTGGTTCGGCAGCCCCCGTGTGCATGCGGACTATCTCTGGGCGGCGAACGTGTTCAACTCGCAGAAGGCGGGAATGTATTTCGGGCTGGGGGGAGCGCTGGGGTTTGGGCCCGGCAGGGCCATCATCTACCGGAGCGACCGGGAGAACTGGTATTATCGGGAGGGGAGCGGTGTGGCGCTGGGAGCACGAGTGGTGGGTGGAATGAACTTCATCCCATTTTCGGCCCCCGTCGAGTTCTTTGTCGAAGTGGCACCGATTATCGGGCTGGTGCCGGCGTTCGGCGTTGGTACCGATCTGGCGCTCGGTGTCCGGTATTATCCCTGAAGATGAAACAGGGGTGGCGGAAATTGCTTCCGCCACCCCTGTACAGATTCTATCCCGAAGCGTTCAACAACATGAGCCGTTGAACGCTTCCAGGGCACAACTATTACTACGGGTTCTTCCTGGTGCTGTCCTGACTCTTGCGACCGCCCCCCGTATCCACAATGATGTTCTTGTTGGGACCTGACTCCGCGCCGGCAGCGGGCTGCTCGGACGCCGAATCGATTCTGGTCGGATAGGCATGTCCCAGCGATTCAGGCTGCGACGTTGGAATCTGCGGCACCGTTGTTTTTGCCGGGGTGGCACGGCCGCCATCACTATCGTCAACAGCTGGTATCCCGGCCGGGGTGATGCTGGCGGTAGGCGTTGCAGCGGAAATGCTCAACCCCGTCGGCGTTCCGGCCGATGCTCGCTGATGGCGCGCCGGAGCGGCCGGCGTAGGATTGATATCGAAGCGCTCGGCTCCCGTCACCGGCACGGATTCCCTGACCACCGGAGCGGGTGCTATCCTGCTCTGGGCGTCGGCCGGGGAGATACTAGGGGCCTGATCTGAGACGTCCGGGGTTTCGATTGAGGCTTTCGGGACCGGGGCTGCCGATGCCGGAACCGGCGTCGCGTGCGATGCCCCTTCGGTTTCCACCATATCACCGGAGTGATTGAGGAAGAAGAGAAGGCCAGCCGCGGCGATTACCCCACCGACCCAGCCCGGAATGTTGGTAAACCAGCCCGAGGAGGGGCCGCCAACGACAGGCGAGGGGGGAATTGGAGCAACTGGACGCCGCGAATCGCGAATCGCCTCCATGAGGCGTTCGTCGAAGTCCGCCGGGGCGGATATCCATGGGAGTGAACCCAGCACCGAGGGGACATGATCGCTATGCTGAGCAATCAACCTGCCGAGCCTTTCCTCAGTATCGGCGGGAGCCTTCGCCTGCGGGAGCGAGCGAAAGATCGACAGCAACTGTTCATCGGTGAGTCGACGTCTACGAAACATGCTCATGAATGCGTCACATCTCCATCTTCTTGATAGATATCGCGCAGCAGAGTTTGGAGCTGCGCGCGTCCGCGATTGATCCTGGATTTGACCGTGCCCAATCCCAGTCCGGTGATCTCCGTGATCTCCTCGTAGCTCATCTGCTGGATATCCCTCAGAATCACCACTTCGCGGTATGCCGCGGAGATCTGCATAAGTGCCTGCTGCACAAGGCGCATCTTCAGCGAGGAATCGACCTGCGCTTCAGGCGTAAGATCCGGGTCGAGGAATTCATCCCCCTCCCAGTCGTTATCGGCGTCGCCGGAAATCCCGTGTACGAGATATCTGCGGCTGACATATTCACGCCGAAGCTCGCTCTTGGTGACGTTGGAAGCTACCTTGTAGAGCCACGTCGCGAACTTCGCATCGCGCGTATACGAATGCCGGTAATGATAGAGCCGAAGGAATGTCTCCTGAACAACGTCGTTCGCACGGTCAAGCTCTCCAAGAAACCGGTAGACGTAGTTCGTCAATGGGTCCTTGAAGCGATTCACCAACTGTGTGAACGCTCGTTCATCTCCCCGCTGGAAGCGTTTTATCAGCTCCTCATCGGAGAGTATGGAGAGAAGCTCTGATGCCTGGGATGCCATCGCAAAAAACTAACAGAGATAGAAGCACCTGAGAAATACAATTCAAAATACATCTTCTGTGGGAACATACAATCGGGTTTCGTACAATTCCTCACCACTGGCTCAGTTGGAGCCATCTCCCCAGGCTTCCAGCCGGAGGAGGAGCGCCCGGTATGATTTGTTGTGGCGCAATTAGTATGTAGATTGGCAGCCCCATTGAGGAGATAAGCCATGACCGACGATACAACCACGAAACAGCAACGCACCCCCCTTGGCATAGCATGGCGGGAGGCCCGCGCCATCATCCTGATCTCGCTCGGGATCATGATATGCTATAATATTTTCGCCGCCCCATCCATCGATATCTTCGATCCCAACGCCGTCCGGCTCGCCTGGATCTACCATAAGCGGGATACAACGACCCCGATCATCGACACTTTCGGACCGACGGTAACGCCCCCACCGATCATCGTCGATTCCATCAAGCAGGTCAAGACGGGACCAGAGACGCCGATCGACTCTGTAGAAAAGGGGATATCGGCGGCGGAATTGAAGGCGCGGAAGGATTCAATCGAAAAGGCGCGGGTGGAGATAAAGCGGATTCAGGATAGCGCGAGGAAGGCAGCGACGATCGGGCTGCTGGATCAGGTGGCCGGGATGAAGGAGATCACCACCGACATCGCCAAGAAGCTCTTTGATATGAAGGGAGCCATGTTCATCGACGCGCGGCCGGAGGACCATTATAACGAGGGGCATATCGACGGCGCGATGAATGTCTACGCCGATCAATGGCAGACATCGATCCCCGACCTTATCAAGATCCCGAAGGATCGCCTGATCGTCACCTACTGCGGCGGCGGCGATGCGTGTGAGCTGAGCCACGAGCTGGCGGATCATCTCCGCGAAATCGGCTTCAAGAAGGTGGTGGTCTATATGGGAGGGATCAAGGACTGGACCGCGAAGAACTACCCGCTGAAGAAATAGAATATTTATAATGATGGGGAGACAGGAGATGGATCAGACAATGCAGCGTGATGGATCGCACGGCGCGGCCGCAACCCTCCCGGTTGCCGCGCCAGTGGCCAGGCTGGCGGACCACCCGGCGATACGATGGCTGTCGCTTGCCGTGCGTGTCTTCCTTGGCATCACCTTTCTGGTGGCCGGCGCCGAAAAACTTGTCGCCCTCCCGACGTTCGGCCATGCCATTGCCGACTATCAGCTTCTCCCGGAATCGCTCTCGAATATCTTCGCGCTCAGCTTTGTCTGGACGGAGATCGTGGTGGGGGTGCTGCTGCTGGCGGGGGTCGCAATCCGCGGCAGCGCGCTGGTAACCTCGGCGATGCTGATCGTCTTTCTGGTGGCGGTGATCTCCGCCATCGCGCGCGGCATGACCATCGATTGCGGCTGCTTTGCCGGTAATTCGGAACCTGTGGGACCGAAGAAGGTGATCGAGGATCTGCTGCTGCTGGCGGCGGCCATCTTCCTGATCTACTTCCCCAAGTCCTATCTCACCCTGACCCGGCTTCTCCGGCGCGAGTGGGAGCTGGGGGAGCGTTGACCGCAACCGGCGCGCGCGATTCCCGGCGTCCTCCGTCATAACATTTCCATCCGCATGGGCCACCGGCCCATCAACCGAGTCCCTTCCAGGGCATTCATTCAGAATCTCATAATCCCGGAACTTCATGTACGATCCACGCAACAAGGCGTTAGCCGACAAGATTATCTCCTACTCCACAGCCACCAAGCCGGGCGAGAATGTCATGATCGAGCTCTTCGGCATCAACGGCGCTCATCTGGCGCAGGAGATGGCCCGCGCGACGCTGGATGCCGGCGCCGTGCCGTTCGTGGTTATCCGTGACAATGAGACCGAGCGGATCATCCGCGAACGGGGATCACGCGAGCTCTGGCGCGCCCTGCGCGACAAGTCCGATCTGCCGCGCATGAAGGAGATGGATGTCTACATCGGCGTGCGTGCCGGGGAGAATATCTATGAGCTGAGCAATGTGGGTCGCGAGGAGAGTCGTGCCTATTCC
Organism: Kapaibacterium sp. (SeqCode); assembly: GCA_039917235.1. GTDB lineage: Bacteria > Bacteroidota > Ignavibacteria > OLB7 > OLB7 > JAFDZV01. The sequence goes on from JBDSJW010000140.1 coordinate 7,272, forward strand.
GAGGAGTACGGCCATCCGGTGCATATGACCGAGCGTGTGAACAACACCCGCTGGTGCGTGCTCCGCTATCCCTCCCCGTCGTTCGCCATGAACGCGAAGATGCCGACCGCCGCCTTCGCCGATTACTACTACAACGCCTGCCTGCTCGATTACGCCGATCTGAACGAGCGGATGAAGCCGCTCCACGAACTGCTGGCGAAAAGCCGCGATCTCCGCATGGTGGGGGAGGGAACCGATATCTCCTTCTCGATCGAGGGGCAGAGCTGGATCCCCTGCGCCGGCGATCTGAACATCCCCGACGGCGAGATCTTCTCCGCGCCGCTCCTTACCTCGGTCAACGGAACCATCACCTATGCGCCGACCGTCTATGAGGGAAAGCCGTTCGAGTTCGTCAAGCTGGTGGTGAAGGATGGCGTTGTGATCGATTTCGATTCAAGCAACAACAAGGGGCTTGAGGAGATTCTGGGGACCGATGAAGGGGCGCGGCGATTCGGCGAGTTCTCCTTCGGCACCAACCCGAACATCGATCAGCCGATGTATGATATCCTCTTCGATGAGAAGATCTGGGGCTCCAACCACCTTACGCTGGGCAAGTGCTATGATATCGCCCCCAACGGCAACAACAGCGCCATCCACTGGGATCTGGTCTGCATCGGCGCGGATGTTACGCTGGATGGTGAGCTGATTCGGAAAGGACGCCACTTTATTCATCCGGCGCTGCTTCAGCTTAATCCCGAGAATTTCTAACAGACTGTTGAAGGACGTCATCCGCGGCGTTGTCCTTCATCATTCGCTCACTGCGGCGTCCCAAAGGACGCCTCATTCGCTCAGATTCGGCCGCCTTGCGGCTGATCGTCCTTGAACAGTCTGAGCAGCTGTAGTAGTTCAACAATCTGGTAGCAGTTGAAGGACGTCATCCGCGGCGTTGTCCTTCATCATTCGCTCAGATTCGGCCGCCTTGCGGCTGATCGTCCTTGAACAGTCTGAGCAGCTGCAAGGATTCAACACTCTGCTAAGAACCGAAACGGTCCTGAAACCGGAAGGGCATCCTCGTATCGGGGATGCCCTTTCGCGTTGTATCAATCGCCATCGACTCTTCTTACATCTCCCCTTCGCTCACTTTTCGGATGCTCGCCTTGATCCGTCGCTTCGTCCCCAGATCCGCGCCGGAAACCGCGTCCACGCTTTCGCTGATGGCGCGCCAGCGGATCAGCCCCTGATCGACAAGCGAGATATAATCACGACGCACTTTCGGTGATGAGCGGAACAGGCTGTCGAAATATTCCACCGCGAAATGCGCCCGCAGCCCGGCCAGCTTGAAATTGTCGAGCGGATCGCCGGGGGAGATCGTTATTTCATGGCCGGTGGTATCGAGGAATGTGACAGGCTTTTCGTTGTAAACGCCGATGATCGGCCGCGGATCGGAGTAGCCGTAGATCGTCATCTCAAGATATTCCTTTGGCTCGTTTGGCTTCCTCGTCTTCAGATACAGGAGGAATTTCGGGAAATATTCGTCCTGGCACATAACCGCGAAATCGCCCAGAATCTTCTCCACCGTTCCCGAAAGTTTGCGGCTCTCCTCATACACCACGGCATCGTGCGCCACATCGGCGATAAATGTCTGCGATTTCAGATCGCCGTTGAGCTGCCGTTTTCTGAGATCGGCAAGCATGGCCACCGTGTTCATCCGGTAGTACCCGCTGACAAAGAACGGCAGGTTCATGTCCGATGTAAAATTGAACACCGGGGCGGGGGGGGGCGATGGCGGCGCATGACCGAAGTTCACCGGGAAGCTGATCGTGGTATCCGCCGGGAAACCGGCAAGCGCCATCTCCCGCTCCGGGAAACCGGCGGCCGCGACGTGAACGCGATAGGAGAAACCGGAGAGAACGGGGAGCGCAACCGTGTCGGAGCCGTTCAGATCAAACTCCGCAACCACTTTGCCGAGGCTGGATTCCATAAGGCTGACATGGCCGGGCACCATCACATGGCGAGTGGTGTCGTTCAGCGAAAACTTTACAAGCGAGTTGCCGGGAGCAAAGAGGTTGGGCGATGCCTCGTACAGATCAAGCCCGCCGGCGCCCCCCGGACGATCGCTCGCGAAGTAGCAGTGCGTCCTGCCGATGCCGAAGAAGAAAAGCTCGTTGGCCGATGTGTTGATCTTATCCCCCAGGTTTTTCGGCAGACTCCATCTCCCCGAGGAATCGCGCCGCGCCATGTAGAGATCGGAGCCGCCAAATCCCCCCTGCCGCGTGCTCGCGAAATAGAGCGTCCGCCCGTCGGGAGCGATAAATGGAGCAAACTCGTTGGCCGATGAATTGATCTCCTCGCCAAGATTGACCGGATCGGCATATCCGCCGTCGGCGGTCCGGTTGGCGATATAGAGATCCATGCCGCCGGAACCGCCCGAGCGGTTGGAACTGAAGATGATAAAGCTTCCATCGGACGCGATCGATCCCTGCGCGTCCCAGGCGCTGGTGTTCAGCAATGGGAGTTTTGCGGCCTCGCGGATTCGTTCGCCGTCGCGGGAGATCGTGACAAGATAGAGATCGGCATCACCCACGCCATCCGAGCGTTTTCCGCTGGTAAAGACGCCAAGCTCCGGCACGTAAAGGCTCGCCAGATCGTGATCGGAAAGCTCGAAGAGCTGCGCCAGCGGTGGTATGGGGCCGCTCAGCGATCCATCATCCAGCTTTGTGTTGACCGTGGGATCGGGGGGGACCGGACCGGGGCTTCCCCACTCGCCCGCCGAGCGACGCGCCCTGAAGAGATCGGAGGAACCAGCGCGTGATGTCGTGAAATAGATCCACCGTCCGTTCGCGGTCACGAACGGAGCATATTCATCGGCGCCCGTATTGATCGACCGGAGATTTCTCACGGTGAACTTCGACTCATCGGGATCGCGGTAATGCTGAGCGCGAGCCGGCGCCGCCGCGGCGCAGATCACGAGAAGGAGCACAACTGAGAGAGATCGCATAGGATAAGTGCTTATCAGGCTGTTGAGCAACATCACCGGCCGCGCCGGCCTTCACCGTTGCCCAATCAGCGGAGGGAAAAGAGAATGGCGATCGTGCCGACAAAGCCGGTCTGCTTCAGATCGTTGGGCTGGTGGAGCGCCGAGGTGAGAGGGGAGCTGTAGAACACCTCCGGGTTGATCGTGAAGTAGCTCAGATCAAGCAGAAGGCCGGCTCCGCCGCGGAGATCGAAGGTCGATTTCTCGTAGCCATCAAACGCTCGACCGCTCACCAGCCGATGCTCGGCGGTCCGGGAATCCGCGTACTGAAAATTCTGCTTCGAACCTGTCAGCCGTTCCGTGTAGTTATAGACTCCATCAAGCAGAAGGCTGCTCGATCCCCCACCGAAAATATAGAAGCCGAACGCCTCCACGCCGATCGTCCCATCGATCGAGAGGGCGGAGATGGTTGCATCCACCTGCGCCTCCTGATCCAGCATGACGATGGCGTTGCTGGCGGCGCGAACCGGCTCGCCGGGAAGCGGCGAGACAAAGCTGCCGGAGCGTGCCTCGTACCGTATGCGCGGGGAGATGAAGAGCCAGGGAGTAACGTAGATAATCCCCTTGATGCCAATCGTAAGCCCCTTGCCGGTGCCGTTATCAAACGCCGAACAGGAACGCTTGCCATCCGGCACGGTGAAATACCCCTTGTTCGTCCAGTTGCCGTAGCCCACCTCCGGCCCGCCAAGAATTGGAAGTGGCTCGGGCTGCGGATAGAGGATATTATCAACGGCCCGTCCTCCCTGCGCCAGCAGGGGGAGAGCAAGTGAGCAGAAGGCGGCACAGAACGCAACGGCAGCAGCCAGCATGCGAAGCCCACGGGCCAGGCTCCCCGCGTTCCCCTCCGCGCGCGACGTCCCGATCCGCGCGATAGAGCCAGTGCCTTTATAGAGATAAGCCATAGATAATGCCCTTTGGAATGTCATCAGCCCCAACCGGCGGCCGTGCGCCCACATCGTTCGCGATACCGTCATCGCGTCACCACGAACTTCCTCACCATGATCTCCCCGGATTCCGTCCGAAGCATTGCGTAATAGCTTCCCGGCGCCAGCCGCGCCACGTTCACACCAAGCGTGGCCCCACCGGAAGGGATCTGGTGCATTGCCGAAGCCATCGCGCGACTGCCATCGGCGGCGTAGACTTCCAGTGTGATTGATGTGGCGATATCGGTGCTGACGGGGATCGTTGCCTCGTGCCCGGTTGAAGGGGTCGGCGTAACGTCTCCAACGGCGACCTTCGCCACGGTGGCGAATTTGATCGGCTTTGATGAGAGGAAGCAGGTGCTGTCCAGCGCCACCGCGCCGGCATTGTTCAGCTTCGTCTTCGGATTGTTATCCTCGAAAAGGCCGTTGGTCAGCTCCACGTCGGATAAGAGTGAATCGCCACGGAGCACTTCAAAATCAAGCTGCGCCAGCTCGCCACCGCCGGTCAGGTTGGTCCCCTGGCTGACAAGGCCGACGGTTGCGTAGAAGTTCGCGTAGGAAACCGGCGCTGTCATCTTCAGGGTGGTTCCCGCCGCCGCCGATCCCGGACGGATTGCCTTCAGATCGAGCACCGATTTATCCCACCGCAATCCATACGTGATGGTGTTGACGCCATACGCGCCGATCGCTGAATCGACGTAGACCGGCATGGTGATGATGCTCCCCGGCGGGCCCACGCGCCGGTCGCTGATCCTGAGATTTGCCGACGCAAAGCCGACACCGCCGAAGGTGGTGTGGAGCGTATCGGCGCCGCAACTGTTGTAGGTAAGGGTCGCGCTGCCGCCACGGACCCGAATCTTTGCCGGGGTAAAGCAGAGCGTAAATTTCAACTGCCCGCTCTCCGGGACAAGGACCGGAAACTTCACCGGCGGCTGCATGGAGAATTCACCCGTGGCGGTTCCCCCCAGAAGATCGTTGATCATCATCGTGTCAACAACCGCATCCCCTTCCCCCACATTGGTGATCGTGATATCCCGGCATGTCTTCCCGCCGATATAGACCGAATCGAAATCCGTGCTTTTGGTGGCAACCAGCACCGGCGATGTTATTCTGATCGAGAACGGCTCCCGCATCACATTGCCACGGCTGACCAGATCGGTGATTGTCTCAAATGCCGTCTGGAGTGAGTTGCAGTCGGTAGCCGGAAAGGCCACACCATTGGTCCCCGCTGCAAGCCCCTGGAGGTAGCTGATGGCACTGGCACTCAGATTCAACCCGATCGTAAAGATTCTGATCCCCTTCGCCTGTGCGGTTCGGCTGATGCTGTCGACAGGAATCGTAAGGAGATCGTCCGCGTCACCATCGGTCAGGAGAACGATGACGCGATTCTTGAGCGGGCTGGCGGAAAGAGAATCGATCATCTGTAGCAGCGCCAGCCCCGTTGGCGTATGATTTTTCCTCTCAAGCTTATCGATCTCAGCCTGTGCCACCAGACGGCTGGCATCGGTGATATAGGCGAGGGGAAAAATGAAAGTGATATCCGGATCATAGCTAGTCGGAAGTGTACTATAGGAGGAGATGACAAGCTGATCCTGAACTCCCACGCCCGGCAGATTTAACAATGTCTGTGCGATAAAGTTTTTTGCCTGTATCCGCGCCTGCTCGAGCCGCGTCGGCGTTAATGAGCCGCAATGCATCACCTGATCCATGCTCCCGCTGACATCAATCGTCAACCCGAACGCTATCGATGTTCTGCTGTTGCTTTTCACCACGAGCGTATCGCGGAGGAACCCGCGCGACCGGCTGTTGAGGCAGACCGGGATTGTCCTGGTTTCGTTTGCCGCGATCGTGAACGGGGTGGTCACGCCGGGGGTAAACGTATAACCGGCGTTATTATGGAGCCAGTCGATCGACTCGACATTCAGCGGCGCGTTTCCGGCATTCGAGAGGATGACATCGGTGCAGCGGGAGATATCGCACGGCGTCTGCTCCCGGTTGACCGGGTTGAACCCCGCCTTGCCGAGCCGCAGCACGGCGCCGGTGCCGATCAGTTCCGTTGCCCCATTGAACTGAATCAGTATGCTGGTGCCGCACGCCGTGGGAAGGTTGATCGATGAGGAATAGACACCGCTCGTCTTCGGGTCAAACGCAATCTGAACATCAGCCGAATCGCCGGGAGCGATGGGGAGAGGGAGTGGGGGGACAATAGTGAACGGGGGAGCAATGGGGGGGAGCGCCTTTGCAAGATCGTACGGCAGATCGCCGGTGTTGATGATCGTTATCGTAAGCGTTGTCCTGGCGCCCGTGGTCGTTTTTGGAAAGAGAAGAAGCGCGCTTGGCGCGATAACGATGGATGGTCCAATCCCCTTCCCGCTCAGACGAACCCTTATGGTATCGAACCCCGTCGCGGTCCTGATATAGAGCCTGAGAGAATCCGAGATCGTCCCTTTTCTGTTCGGCGTGAAGCAGACCGAAAGCGCAAGCCGTCCCCCGGCGGGTATCGTACTGGGGAGTGCCAGCGGCGCAACGGAGAAGCTGACGCTGTCCCGCATACGGATGCTGTAGAGAACCCGCGGCGTTGTCCCCTCATTGGTAAAGAAGAGGGAATCGCATCGCGTGGAATCGCACGGCGTATCGGGAAAGTTGAAGAAGCTCTGTGCCCGCGCGGAGGTGATCGCAACAGGAAGACAAAGAAGGAGAAACGCAACACGTAGCAGATGCCTGCTGATCATGGATCAACTCCGGAACGGGAATAAATGGAGATCTGGGCCAGGGTGGGGCCGGAGAGCATGTTCATCGTATCGGGCGCGAGGGAATGGTATGATGAAAATACTCCCCGCGCTGGAGAATCTCAAGCCGGGAAGAAGAATATTTACATGTCCGATCGTCAGACCATCGCCGCCACTTCAGTATGACGGCCCCTTGCTTCGGGCCATCACCGGCAGGCATGGAACACAAAAGGCCCGTCATCGTTCCATGACGGGCCTTAGTAGCTGATGCGTTGCAACGGCAATCCGTTACTTGATCACCACCATTCTGCTGTTGACCATTGCGGCCCCCTGAAGCAGGCGGACCATATACACGCCGTTTGCCATGCCGTCCGTGCTGACCGGAATCTGGTGCGCTCCGGCACTGATCTGATCACCATCGATCACCGTGCGGGCAAGCGAGCCGGAGGCGTCGAAAATCTGGAGCGTCAGGGGGGCGGAGCCGCTGCTGACGAAGCTGATCGTCGCGGAACCGGCCGAAGGAGTCGGCGCGATGCCGGTAAGAGCCAGACCGCTGTTGCCGGCCGTGGCGTCATCGACTCCGGCAACCGCGACGGCGGTGGTCCAGGAGATGTTGACGTTGGCGGGTGCCGAGGTTGTGGCAAGGAGGTTGACCATGGCGAACACCACCTTGTCATATGCCGCCGTTCCGCCGATCGTGTAATCGCTGTTGGGAGCAAGCTCCTTCACTTCAATCACACTGGTCCCCTTGTAATAGGTCGCCATTATCGCGTACGGCGTCTGCCCGGTGCTTGTAAACCTCAGCGTCTGCGGGGTCGGCTTGCTGAGCATAAAGTAGCTGATCGCGTACGGCGCTACCGAAACCGATCCGGCGGTCTTGAGCGCCACAGCATCCGCCTTCGGCGATCCGGTCGAAATCGGCTTGTTATAGCGATACCGGAAGTAATCGACATTCTTGATCGAGTAGTTGGCGACAGCGAATCCCTTGAGGATCTCCTGCCACGATGGCGGAACGCCGATAACGTTGAGCGCGTCATCAATCCGCTTCATCCCGGTGGAACGGGTTTGATTGAACGCATGCAGGAAGCCCTCGCCGTACTGATCGTAGAGATAGTAGACGAAGTTCATCGCCCGCGCATAGTCCGCCAGAATCAGGTTCCCCGTGGCATCCTCGTAGGTCCAGCGGAAGAGGCTGACATTCGTGTTCGCCAGATAGCCGGAGTTGTCGCGGTTCGCGTAGCCGTTGATGATGCTGGCGGTCTCGCTGCAACCTTCGTTGAAGAAGACCTCGCTCTGATTGTTCGTGTAGTAGTGGATCAGATGCTGGAACTCGTGGGCCAGCGTGTTCATCAGATCCCGGAGGTTGGAGGGGGACTGGCTGCCGAGCCCCTCATGGGAATCGATATAGAGCATATTGAGCTGGTTGGAGCCGGGCTGCGATGTCTGATCCCACGGGGAGAAGAAGCCGGCAACGAATGCCCCACCGGAAAATCCATCCTTGATATCGGTCATCAGGAACCAGATCTTTCCATCCTGGCTGAACTGGTCCCTGTAATTGCCGAACACATCGATGTCGTTCTGGATGATTCCCTGGGACGGGTTGCGCGATGACGCGGCGGTGGAGGAATCAAGCGCCTTTCCAAGCGTCGCGATCGTGGCCTTCTTCACCCGCACAGTATCGACATTATCCACCCAGATCTGAGCATAACGGCCATCGTACATCAACGTCGCGTTGACGGTGGCATACTGGTTCGTATTACGATCCCGGACGAAGAACGGATACTCGTCCCCCGCGATACGCCGGCGATTTTCCTTTGACCTGGCAGCCGCCATCATCTGCTGATAGACAGCCGGGTTATTGCGTGCCGTGTTGGCAACTGCTTCCATCTCCTTCCCATCATTGAAGGGAATCGTTCCGCAGGTCATGCGGCCGCTGGCATCAGTGTGCTCCAGATCCATGCCGGTCTGGGCGGATGCGCAGGTTGTGATCGCGACACAGAGCGCGCTCATGGCAGCTATCCGGTAAAGGAAACCAGACATAGTGTACGTTGCTCCAGAATATGTGTAGAGAATAATCTGTTGAAAATCATCGATTGTAAACGACATCGATCGCAGCCCGAACGCTCCATGAACGCCCATAACGACCGACCGAAAAACTCGGGAAAGAATGAATGCAGGGCGCTGTAAAGAAGGATGAAAAGGTATGAGATTGTACCATCTCGTGAGGTTCGGCGGTCGCCGGGAGCAACCGACTCCGCCGACATCGCGCGCGAGCATGCCACAATAGGGTTTGGGAGCTGTTCACTTCAAACCGCCACGTACAGCCATCAACATAACCGCGTCGGGATGATTAGTTACACCGGCACGGGAGGGGAATATCCCCACGACCGTTTTGACGGCATGCGGCGTCAACCGAACCGGCCGACACCGCATGAAGGATATAACTGGGAACTCCCGGAGACATCTGCACGGTTCCAGGCCCGTTTGCCCGAAAAGCTCTATCGCACCACAACCATCACACGGCTGGCCGTGCGATCTCCCTGCACAAGACGAACCACGTACACACCGTTGGAAAGGCCCGTGGTCTCCACGCCGATCTGATGCGTGCCGCTCTCGTAGCGTTCGCCATCGATCAGGTTGCGAACCAGTTCACCGTTCGTGTTGAACAACTGGAGCGTGACCAGAGCCGATCCCGTGCTCTCAAACGCAACGCTTGCGTGACCGGAGGTGGGGGTGGGGGCAATGGATATGACCGCGACACCGCTCGCCTGGCCGACGGCATCATCCACGCCAAGCGCGATATGCTCGGCGGTCCAGGTGATGCTCTGGGAGTTATTCCCCAGGTTCACTACCGCGAAGACGATCCTGTCGAACAGCCCCTTCTCGCTGAAGGAGTAATCGGTGTTGTTCTTCAACTCCCGCACATCAACGGCCGTGATCCCCTTGTAGAGAATGGCATTGACGCCATAGGTGCCGGAACTCTTGAACCGTACCTTCAGCCCTCCGGGGTTCTTGTACTGAATGTAGCTGGATGCATACGGCTGCACCGACACCGATCCCGACGCCGCGAACGCGGTATCGTAGGTGGTGGCAGCCTTCGCTACGGTATTGGAAAGCCTGTTTACATAGACATAGCGGGCGTCGGCGAAATCCTTCAGGACATAGTTGGCGACCGAGAAGCTTTTCAGCGTTCCCTGCCAGTCCGGGGACTTGCCGATCGCCTTCAGCGCATCGTTGATGCGGGTGAAGCCGGTGGTCTGGATGCCGACGAAACTGCTCAGGAACGGCTCGCCGTACTGTTCCTTCATATAGTACATGAAGGTAAGGGCGCGTTCGTAATCCGCGAGGAGCTTGGTGCCGTTGTCGTAGTTCCAGTAGAGGAAGGAAACGTTGGTGTTGCCGAGATAGTTGCCGTTGCTTCTGGATGTGTAACCACAGAGCACCGTGGCAACTTCGCTGCATCCCTCGTTGAACACCACCTCGCTGAAGGGGTTCCGTCCGTAATGGATCAGGTGCTGAAACTCATGCGCGATCGTCGCGAGAAGGGAGGAAACGCCCCCCTGGAGACCTTCATGCGAATCGATATAAAGGAGGTTCCGCTCGTTCGATCCCCCCTCGCTGCTCTGGTCAAATGGGGAGAAGTAGCCCGCGATATACCCACCACCGGTCATTCCATCCTTGATATCGGTGAGGAGGAAATCGGTCTTGCCATCCACCTCGTAGTCCTTCGGGGTCTCGCCATATACCTCGATATCGTTATCGATAATTCCCTTTGCCGGATTTCTCGATTTGCTGCTCGTGGCGGAATCCAGTCCCTTTGCCAGCGCCGCCACCGTGGCGGGCTTCACCCTGCTGGTATCGACCAGATCCACCCAGATCCGCGCAAGACGCCCGTCATACACCAGCGTTGCCGTTACGGCATCGAACTGGTTGGTGACTCTGTTAAGCGTATAGAACACATTTGTCTGACCGGATGCCAACGATCGGTCATTGCCGCCCCTGGCGCGAGCCATCATATTCTGATAGAGATCCGGATTGTTCCTGGCGGTCGCCGCGAGCGCCTGCCTGGGATCGATCTCGGAGAACCTCATCATGCCACATGTTCCGGCAACCCCATCCGTATTATCCCGGGCATCGGAAACCTGCGTCTGGGCATACGCAACCGTTCCCAGAACGGCGAAAAAAGCGGTAAAGGCGACAAACCGATAGAGGAACCGATGCATACGGGGTGTTACTCCTGATACATAGTTGAAAAAACGGATCAACGGGAAAAGATCGACGGTCATCACACGGGAGAGCGGAGACGGTCCACGGCTAACTGGCTGAACAATACGGGAAGTGTTCCGGATTCGAGAGCTTACATGAAGGATCAGACACGGGAAGATTGTCCGCCGATCCGCACGATCGCGCCCTCGCATGGTATCCATTACCGCCGAACGTCCGCGCGGGGCGTATCGGCGAAAGCCGGGGAGCATTAGAGAAGGGTCAGGCAACTTACTACTATCCGCGAGATTTTTCAGAGCGGCCCGCGGCGGAGCGATCCCCCTGCAACCATTTTTTTCTGGCGCGGCGCTGGATCGGAGTGTCGGGCTCGATCACCTCAAACCTGTAGGCCCTCGTGTCCCGCTCCTCGGTCGCCAGCCGGAACGTAAGGAGACGCGATCCGCGGAAAAGGGTGATTTCCATCGTTTCTCCCGGACGCTTCATCCCCATCACGCTCTCCCAGCCACCGCCGTTTGTCCGCTCTCCATCGATCGCGATGATCAGATCGCCGGCGCTGATCCCGGCGCGGTCCGCCGGCGAGCCTTCCAGAACATTCAGCACCGTGACGAACTCCGCGCCGCCACGCTCACGACGGTCGGCAAGGACGATTCCCGTGAAGATCTGCGGGCGGGCCTCATCCGCCGACTCCTTCCCCTTTTTCGGCCCGCGCAGCAGCTCCAGCCCCACATACCGGAGATGGCTCCGATAATCGACCTCATCGACGCTGGTAATCGCCCCTTCAAGAAATCTCCGCACCTCGATTCCCCCCACACGCTCGGCCGCATCGCAGACATCCCGCTCCGAAAAACCGCTGCCGCGAAGAAAATATCCCTCGTTTTCCGCCTCCGCGTAGCTGGTGCGGTAAAGCTCCCGGATCAGATCGTCGAGCGATTTCCGGCCGCCGGTGCGTTCCCGGATTTCGAGATCGAGAAGGAGGCCAAGAACGGCCCCCTTATAATAGTAATTGACGTATGTGTTCTTGAAATTGCTCACCAGCCCCATCGGGCTGCGCGCTCCCACGGCGTTCCATGTGTCGAAGCTCGATGCCCGGAGATCCCGATGAAACCGTCCCGGCGATCGATCGACCGTGTTGATCTCCGAGACCATCTCCTTATAAAACTGCTTGTCATCCCAGACACCCGCGCGGCGGAGCATCAGATGCCCGTAGTACTGCGTAAATCCCTCGGCAAACCAGAGGAGCGTTGTGTGAAGCTCGCGGGAGTAATCGAACGGTCCCAGCTCGGCGGGACGAAGACGCTTCACATTCCAGATATGAAAGAACTCGTGCGATGTTACACCAACCAGCGCGTCGTACTGCTCCTGGTTCGTCGGATAGCCGTTCAGCACAAGTCGCGTGGAGGCAAGATGCTCCATCCCGTCGCCGTTCGCGGCAAACGGATCGATGTTCACCAGGAAGTAGTATTCCGGGAACTCCGGCGTGCCGAATGTGGCGGTATAGGCACGGACCACCTTCTCCACATCGGCCACGTAGCGGTCCAGCCGCTCCCGCAGTTCGGCGCTCCGCCGCACTCCCTCGCCGCCGGCGATATCGATAATCACATGATAATCCACGCCATCCAGCGCAAACCGGCGCGCGATCGGCGTCCCCACCTCGATCGGGGAATCGATCAGCACATCGTAATTGGCCGCCGCGAACATCCCCCGCCCGCTCCGTCGCTTCCGCTTGAGCGCCGTATAGGCTCGCCACCCCTCCGGCGCGTTGATCTCCAGCTCGATCGGCTCCATCTGGCGACCCTCGATATAACCGAAGACCGATGATCCGTTGATCGACGCATGGCGGTCATCAAGTTGCGAGAATGTGCCGCTGAGCGTGTCGCCGAACATCCTGTAGGCGATGGTCACCGACTCCTCCCCGGCGCATTCCACCCGCCAGCTCCCCTTGGTGATCTTCTCCACATCCAGCAACCGGCCCTCCCCGCCGCGGGCGGAAAGCTCCTGGACGTTGCGCGCAAAATCGTAGATATAATATCGACCCGGCGACCACGCGGGAAATGCTATCACCACGTGCGATTCACCGCTGGTTGGAACGGTGATCTCCACCGAGAAGAGATGGCGGGAGGGACTGTCGAGGCCAAGTGTGTAATGGAGCATCGGAAAATTGATCGGGAGGCCGTCCGGCCGGCCTCGTGAACGTTCGGGAATAGATGAAACGGAAATTTATATCCCCGTTCCGATTCAACGACGTAAATTCGCCACGGACCATCACTATATTTTGATTCATACGGCGGAGAACTGAACGGTGGCAAAACGTGGGACATACCTCGATACGGGGAATCGCTTTACCCAGCGGACAAGCGAGCAGTTCGATGACGGCTGGGAGAGCTTCGCGGAGGAGCCCGATTCCCGCACGCAGTTTATCGACGATCATTCCCGGACAGCATTCGCCACCAACGACAGCCCGGATATTCCATTTACCCACTCGATCAACCCGTATCGCGGCTGCGAACATGGCTGCGCCTATTGCTACGCCCGCCCCACGCACGAATATCTCGGATTCAACGCCGGACTCGATTTCGAAACGAAGATCGTGGTAAAGCGGGACGCGGCGCGGCTTGCGCGGGAGGCGATGATGAAGCGGTCGTGGGAGCCGACCGTTGTATCGATGAGCGGCGTTACCGATCCGTACCAGCCGGCGGAGCGACGGTTCGGGATTACGCGGGAGATTCTGGAAACGATGCTGGAGTTCCGCAACCCCATCGGCATCATCACCAAAAACGCTCTGGTTCTTCGGGATATCGATCTGCTGGCGGAGCTGGCGCGCCATCGTTGCGCCATGGTCCTTCTCTCCATCACCACGCTCGATCGCGATCTGGCGCGCCGCCTGGAACCGCGCACATCCACCCCCGAACGGCGACTGGAGGCGGTGCGCCGACTTTCCGAGGCCGGCATTCCGGTCGGGGTGATGATGGCTCCGCTTATCCCCGGCCTTACCGATGAAGAGATCCCCGCGCTCCTCAAAGCCGCCGCCGATGCCGGAGCGCGCACCGCGTTCTATACCATGCTCCGGCTTCCGCTCGCCGTCCGCCCGATCTTCCTCGACTGGCTGGAACGGGAGGAACCGGGACGCGCGCTCAAGGTACAGCATGCGCTGGAGGAGATGCGCGACGGCAAATTGAACCTTGCGGAGTTCGGCGACCGGATGGGGGGGAAGGGGGGACGCGCGCGGATGATCTCCCAGTTCTTTAAACTGACCGCGCGGCGGCTGGGGCTGAATCGTGAGGAGATTGTCCTGAGTACGGAGAACTTCCGGCGGCCGGGAATCGGCGGGCAGATGGGCCTCTTCGCGGAGTGATATCCCATGTTGGCGTCGCAGGCAACCTCCTCCGGCAATCGACGGAGGGAAGAGCAGTGCGTTCAGAGATCCCGATCCTCCCGTATATTTCCCGACAGATGCTTTAACTGAAGCGATTATGGTCTCCCGAAACCGGGACTCCATGCGATGTCCAGGCCCGCGGCGGACGCAACACAATCCGCTCATTCCCTTCGATATCGTTCCCAACAATCATCAGCCGGAGAAATATTCTATGCGCGCCCGTTCTTTCTACATATCCACCCTCCTCGCGTTCTGCGCCGTTCATACTGCCTCTCTCTCGCAGATCACCCTTTCGGGACATACGGGGAGGCTTGTCACCGCCTACTACAATTCCGCCGGCACGCAGGTGGTAACATCCAGCTTCGACAGCACCGCCATCATCTGGGACGCCGGCACCGGCGCGCTTCTTCATACGCTCCGCGGGCATACCGACCGGATTACCGAGGCGCAGTTCAGCGCGGATGGCTCGCGCGTTGTGACGGTTGGGTTCGATAAGACCGCAAGGATCTGGGATGCCGCTTCCGGCACGCTCCTCCATACACTCTCCGGCCACACCGATCGTGTCCGCTGGGCCGCGTTCAGCCCCAACGGCGCAAACGTGGTGACGGCGGCCTTTGATAACACCGGAAGGATCTGGGACGCAAATACCGGCGCGCTCGTCGCCACGCTGACCGGACATACCGGAGATATCTACACCGTGAGCTACAATCCCGCCGGCACGCAGATCATCACAACAAGCCTGGACAGCACGGCAAAGCTCTGGGATGCCGCATCGGGAACGCTTCTTCATACGCTTACCGGCCATACCGACCGCGTCACGGACGTGGCATTCAGCCCTGACGGGCAGTTCGTGGTGACAAGCAGTTTCGACCACACCGCGAGGATCTGGAATACATCATCCGGCAGCCTGGTTCATACGCTGAACCATAACGATCGCGTGAACAGCCCGGTCTTTTCACCGAACGGCGCGCTTATCGCAACCGCAGGATTCGACAACGTTGTCAAGGTCTGGAACACGGGAAGCGGCGCTCTGCTCCACACTCTTACCGGCCATAGTGGCGCGGTATTCTCGGTCGCCTTCAACAACAATGGCTCACGCCTGGCCTCCGCCAGCTTCGACAGCACGGCAAGAATCTGGGATGTGGAACAGGGAACCCTGATGAACACGCTGAAGGGACATAACGGATTCGTCTACACCGCCATGTTCGATAAAAACGGCTCGCACGTGGTTACCGCAAGCGGTGATGAGACCGCGAAAATCTGGACCGTCTCCTCCTCGGGAATCCCCACCGAATCAACGGGGTTGCGCAATGTCAATATTCACCCCAATCCCTCATCGCGGCATATAGCGATCGACTGCTCCACAATCGGCCACGGCAGGGTTACGATTGCGATCACCGATCTCCTTGGAACCACGGTGCGGACGATGGTGCGGGAGGAAGTGGAAGCGGGCGATCATCATTTCGATGTTGAGTTTGGCGATCTCCCCTCCGGCTCCTACATCTGCTCGATTCAGTCGCCTGACGGCATCACAAACAGGGCGATCGCGATCAGGAGATAGAGCCGGGCCTGAGGTTAGCAGGTTGTTGAATTACTTCCGATGTTCAGACTGTTCAACAACGATCAGCCGCAAGGCGGCCGAATCTGAGCGAATGATGAAGGCCAACGCCGCGGATGACGTTGTTCAACAGTCTGTTAGGAAAGAGCGCTGGTGATGGTTTCGATACGACAAAGGGGCAATCCGCGTTTGCAGCGGATTGCCCCTCGTTCGTTCTGTTTGGTTGTTCAGCTCGGGAGTAACTCCCTTACTTCACTACCTGCATCGTACGGTTCAGATGCTGACCGTTCGCGATCAGATTGTAGTGATACAGGCCGCTCGCAAGATCGCTTACGTTCACCTGGATCACCTGCTCTCCGGAATCCCGCATCCCAGCATCAAGAACCTTCACCAGGCGACCCGCGCCGTCGTACAGACCCAGCGTCACCTCGCCACGCTCGGCAAGGCGATAGCTGATCGTCACCATCCCCTGACCGGGGTTCGGAACGCTCTGCCGGAGAGCAACACCGCCGGCGACCACTTCGCCGCTCACGCCGCTTACCGCGTTCTGATCGACGTTCCCGCCAATGGCCGGATCATCATGACGACCGTTTGTGCTCTGCGTCGGATCATCATCACCAAGACGTGCCTTCGCGGTGGTGCCGCTCAGCGAAACCAACTTCGGACCTGATGTAGCATCGCTATTGATGGTCAACGTCGATGATATGGTCCCCGAGGCAAGTCCGTAATAGGTCACTTCAAGATACTCGGTCTGTCCGGCATTCAGCACCAGACGGGGAAGCGATCCGAACTTGAAGGCCCCCGTGGTGCCGGAGATCGACGGCATGCCCAACGTCACCGGAAGCGTCCCGATGTTCGTGATCGTCAGCGTGCGACGATCAACCCGACCCGACTTCGCATCGAAGTTTATCGTCGTGGTCCCCACTGCAAGATCGCGTGTTCCGCTGACGCCGGTGACGATCGCGTCCACCGTGTCGCCACTCGACAGCACAAGACGAACCTTCACCGTCCGTGGTCCCGGCGTTCCGCTCCCCGGAGCAAACACAATCCCGAGATCCAGCCGCTCGCCCGGAAGAAGATCCTTCGGCAGCGTCGGCCATACGTTCGATCCGTCCATCTTGAAGTCCGCCGTGTCGGCTCCGCTGATCAACACCTTGATGATGCTGATCGGGGTGTTGGCCGTGTTCTCCAGGTAGACAACCCCACGCTTCTGATCGGCGGCCGTGCCACCAATCAGCGCCGAACCGAGGTCCAGGTTGCTGGCGGTCAACACCATCGGGCTGGTGCCGAAGAGATCCAGGTAGTAGACGCCACGCTTCGTATGACCCGGCAGAATCACCGTCGAATCATTAGTCCGCAGCACCAGTGCCGCGCGACGGGAGCCGCCATTGCGCGGCGTGAAGCTGATCTCGATGGAATTGTTGGATGAGCCGGCGGGAATGATCAGATCATTCGTCACCGGATCGATGCCCGTCGTGGGCCGCTTTGAAATGAAGAACTCCTTCACATCACCGGAGATGATCTCCAGCGAGGAGAGCGAGAGACGAAGATCGCACTGACCAGGATTGACAAGCGTAAGCTTGGCCCGGACCGTATCCCCGACGTTGGTCCGCGGGTAGACGATGGCCTGTGGCAGACTTCCCTTCGCGTTGTCGGACAGCCGCGCGCCCTGACCGCGACCAAAGACGCCGAAGTTGAAGATGCCCTCGGTCATCACGCCGTTCGTGTCGCGACCCGACAGGTTCTGACCGTTCGTCCGGATGTACAACTGCGCAAACCGCTTCGTCGGCTGCTGACCGATGAAGTTCAGATAGATCGTCCGCGTCTGACCCTGACCCACCGTGA
>JBDSJW010000141.1:0-9399 GCA_039917235.1 Kapaibacterium sp. (SeqCode)
GGCAAGCGACCGGCTCATCACCACGCTCCGGTAATTGACCACCGACCACTGCGTATGCCCCACAAAGCGGTAGCCGTGGCGACCATAGTATTCAATCAGGTGATATGCCTGCTCGGACGTATCCAGCGCGATCTCCGCCGCGCCGTCCCGCCGTGCCAGCAACTCCACGTGAGCCAGCAGCATATTGCCGATCCCGCGTCCCTGCAACGCCGGCTCCACCGCGAACTGCCCCAGCGATGCCACATCGGGCCGGTCGTACCACGGCGTTCCATGCGCCATCGCGGGAGGATAGTAGGTAATGGTGCCGATGATCTCCCCATCCTCGATCGCCAGATAACACTCGCCGTCGCGTGCCCGCTCCAGCGTCTGCGCGTCGGTCTGGTGCGTGGCAAGGAAGCGGAGCCCCATATCCGCCAGGCGTTTGTAGGCGCGATGAAGAAGCCCGGTGAGCCGGGGGATGGAATCGCGCGTCTCGTCAAGACGGCGGATTGTGATTGTTTCGGAAATCATGATGATAGAGGCTGGAATAATGAAACGATGCGTGCCCGGCAAAACCGACAGAAGCATCTCCGCCGTCAGCGTGACACCGTAAACACCGGAGGGGACTGAATCTCTTATCAGCCTGTTGAATTACTTCAGATACCCAGGCTGTTCAAGGACGATTAGCCGCACGGCGGCCGAACCTGAGCGATTGCGGCGTCCTTCCGGACGCCGCAGTGAGCGATGGTGAAGGCCAACGCCAACGCCGCGGATGACCTCCTTCAACAACCTGTCACCCCTCCGCGATCCTCCGGCCGATGATCTCCAGCCGATCGATGGTGCCGAGGATATCATCATCGGAGGTGCGCGGGTTGATGGTGCAGAGGCGGAGCACGGTTTCCCCGCGGAGAACCGTGGTGCTGAGCATCGCGTGGCCGTTGGCGAGGCATTCTCCGGCAATGCGTCTGTTGATATCGTCCAGCTCTCCCTCGGCCCGGTTCTCCGCGATAAACCGGAAGGTGACGATGCCGAGCCCCGTTGATGTTACCACCCGCCATGACGGCGCCGCGCGGAGCCGTCGCTCGGCCAGCAGCGCAAGATCCATTCCCCGGTCGATTGCCGCGCGGAACGCATCAAGGCCGAACACCTGGATCGACATCCAGAGATCGAGGCCCCGGAAGCCGCGTGTAAGCTGCACTCCCCAGTCGCGGAAGTTCACCTCCTCGGCCGACAGATCGGAATCCTTCAGATATTCCGGGACCAGCCGGAATGTATCCTTCAGCAGTTGCGCGTCGCGGAGGAGGATGCAGCCGCATTCGAACGGCTGGAAGAGCCATTTGTGCGGATCGAGCGAAACGGAATCGGCCAGCTCGATTCCCGCCAGCGCCCGCCTGCCCCGTTCGGTGAGCGCCGCCGCCGCGCCGTATGCGCCATCGACATGCAGCCAGAGTCGCTCGTCATCGCGAATTGCCGCAAGCTCCGGCAACGGATCGACCGCGCCGGTGTTGGTGGTGCCGCCGTTGGCGACAAGCACGAACGGCCTCCTCCCCGCCGCGCGATCCTCGGCGATGGCGCGGCGAAGCGCTTCGACGGGCATGCGGAAATCCTCGTCGGCGGGGATCAGGCGGAGCTGATCGCGACGGAAGCCGAGGATGCGGGCGCCCCGTTCGATCGATGAATGGGCCTGATCGGATGCGTAGATCACCGCTTGTTGAATATCCTCCTCCGGCAGCGCATGCCGCGCCGCGGCGATCGCCGTCAGGTTTGCCATCGATCCCCCGCTGACGAACGTCCCGCCCGCAGATGCCGGCAGCCCGCAGATCTCCCTGAGCCACTCCACCGTCACCAGCTCGATCTCCGCCGCGCCGGCCGCCGTTGCCCACGCCCCCGCGAACGGGTTGAATCCGGCGGCAAGCGCGTTCGCCATCGCGCCGACGAAGTTGCCCGGCCCCGGAACGTAGGCGAAGAAGCGGGGATGATCCACATGGCTCATATTGCCGAAGACATCGCGGCCGACGCGGTCAAGAACATCGTCCATGCTTCTCCCCTTTCCCGGCGGCGGCTCGCGAAGCAGCAGCTCCAGTTCCTTCCGCCCCATTCCACCGGCGACCGGGAGATTCCCCAGTTGCTCGAAGTGCTCCACCAGCATATCGATCACGCGATATCCCATCCGCCGCATCTCATCGGCTGAAAGGGTCAATCGTTCATGGTCGTTATCATTCATTCGCTATCCTTCAGATCGATGGTTATTTCGGAAGTATCCTTTCCACCTTGCGGATCAAATGTTCGAATGCGAAGCATCTCCCCCTCCCGGAACTCCAGCACCTGGAGGGCATCATGAAATCCGATCGTTTCATCAGTCCGCAATGTATGCTCCAGCAGGGGGCCGATAGCGTGGATCACACTGAGTGGGGTTCCCTTTCCCATCAGCCCTCCTGGCTCCAGTCGGATAGAGTGCGTTCCGTCGATCGGGATAACAGGTATCGGGACGAGCATTGTTATAACGCACCAGAGGCCCAGCAGCGGAATGATGATCGAGATAGCGAGGAAGGCAAACGTAACATAGTAGAAGATGCCGGAGTAGAGCTTGCGAATAAAGGGGACCATCTGCCGGCGATATGCCGGGTACAGAAGGGATCCGGTGGCGAAGAGAAGGAGAAAAATCGCGGGATCGGTGGTAAAGCCGATAAAGCTGAGTCCCCTGCTCAGGAGGAAGATATCGATCGCGGCCAGGAGGAGGAAGATGATGTGCAGCCAGAGCACCCACCTGGTATGGCGATTGCTCAGGGTCGCTTTCCGACTGACCATCACCCCACTCGCGATCATGGTGCCGAGGAAGAGAATAAGGGGAATCACGGGATGATCCTGATGAGTGAAATGGCTCCATCGGCACTGTCCGGGCCGCCGTCCGGGGGTAACACGCCGCGCCGGTAGGGGTGTTACCGGGGGTGCCGCCCGGAAAAACGGTCAGGAATGATAATTACATCCCCCCCCGCTCTACACCGTTCCGAATCATTATCTTGCGGAATTACGGGCCGCCGCCGCGATCGATATTCGCGGGCTGGGTGGTTCGGATTCATCATCGGTTCGAGCTCTTGAGCCGTTTCAAAGCCCGTTTGCTCACGTCGGCTGATCCCCCCTTCACCGGAAATGGTCTGCCGGGCATTGGATAGCATACGACATCCATAACTACTTGTTCATTCAATACAAATCGTAGGAGAATCATCGTAATGAAGTTTCTAGCAATGGCAGCGCTCTGTCTCACGGTCGTATCATGCCAGAATGGTCCGGGAGGAAGCAGTGGTGGAAGCACGACGCTCAAGACGCAGATTGACAGCGTGAGCTACAGCATCGGCATGAATTTCGGCAACGGGCTCCGCACGCAGCTCAAGCAGGACACCACGCTGGGGATCAAGGTGGATCTGCTGGAGACCGGCTTCAACGATGCGCTTAACGGCAAGAAAGTGCAGCTGACCGACACGCAGGCGCAGAAGGTGATGAGCGCCTTCCAGGAGCAGATGATCAAGAAGCAGCAGGAGACCGCCGCGAAACAGGGGGAGAAGAATAAGACCGAGGGGGAGAAGTTCCTGGCGGATAATGCAAAGAAGTCGGGGGTGAAGACCACCGCGAGCGGACTTCAGTATGAGGTGATTAAGGATGGAACCGGCCCTATCCCCGATTCCAACGCGCAGGTGACGGTAAGCTACAAGGGAATGCTTCTGGATGGATCTTCCTTCGACAGCTCCCGCGCCGGTCAGCCCGCGACCTTCGCGGTGCGCGGCGTGATCCCGGGATGGACGGAGGCGCTCAAGATGATGAAGACCGGCTCCAAGTGGAAGCTCTACATCCCTTCGGCCCTCGCCTACGGCCACAACCCTCCTCCGGGGGGGAAGATCGGTCCTGATGCCGTGCTGGTCTTCGAGATCGAGCTTATCAAGATCAACGACAAGTCCGAAAACCCGGCCGGCGCCAACCCGATGATGGGTCATCCCGGCAAGTAAAGCGTCCGCGATCCCCCGGCCCTGTCATCTGCGGCCGGGGGATCGCACTACCCGCGCCGGAAGCTCGTCAACAGCGTGAACGGTTCCGCGACGCGCGAGCAGAGCATCATCGAGCTGAGTGAAATCGAACGACAAGCAGAAACAATCATACATTCCATCAAGGAGATTCATCGCAATGAAATTGCTGATCACTTCAGTGCTCTGCCTCGGCTTTATGTCGCTGGCTGCGAGCGCACAGCAGAACGTTCCATTGAAAACCACGGTCGACAGCGTCAGCTATAGCATCGGTCTCGATATCGGCACCAACCTCAAGGATCAGGCGATCGACGTCAACGTGGCGGCGCTCGCTCGCGGGCTCAACGACGCCATGGGAAGCGGCTCGAAGGCCATGAGCCCACAGGATATCCAGAGGGTGATGACCGCCTTCAAGAACGAGATGCAGTCCAGGCAGTCGGCGCTGGCCGCCAAGGCCGGCGATAAGAACGCCAAGGAATGCCAGGATTTCCTCGCCAAGAACAAGACCCGCAAGGGCGTTATCACGCTGCCGAGCGGACTTCAGTACGAGGTGATCAAGAACGGGACCGGCGCCACGCCGAAGGCCACCGACAAGGTGAAAGTTCACTATACCGGCACGCTGATCGACGGCACGGTGTTCGACAGCTCCGTGGAGCGCGGCCAGCCGCTGGATATCTCGGTGAATGGCGTAATCAAGGGATGGACCGAGGCACTTCAGCTTATGAAGGTCGGTTCGAAGTGGAAGCTCTTCATCCCCGCCGATCTTGCATACGGCCCGCAGGGCGCCGGTGGAAAGATCGGGCCGAACGCGGCGCTGATCTTCGAGGTGGAGCTGCTGGAAGTGATGCCGGGCTGATGGGTTCCCCGCCGGATGACGACACTTCCGGCATGATGATGATTGATAAGGGCGGGAGATGATCCCGCCCTTATTGTATCCTGCATAGTCTTATCAGGCTGTTGAAGTACTACAGATACCCAGACTGTTTAAGGACGATCAGTCGCAAGGCGGCCGAGTCTGAGCGAATGAGGCGTCCTTTTGGACGCCGCGGTGAGCGGATGATGAATGTCGGGGGACGTTTGAAACGTCCCCGGCCGCCGCGGATGACGTCCTTCAACAGTCTGTTATCAAACCAGCGAAATGAACCACGATCAACTTGCCCAGGCCTATTTCCGCACCACCTATATCGTGGAGGCGCCGTCGGGAACGATCGGGCTCCGCGTTGGCGAGCGGAACGGCGATCTTGATGATCTCCTTGCCGCGCGCGGCATGCGCGACTGGGCGTTTATCACGGCATGGAATCCCGGGTCATTCCAGCTTCCCCCCGCTGAAAACGCGCGGAACAATGCCGATCTGGAGATGCGGATCAGCAAGGGGGGATATCAGTTTATCCCCGGTGAAGGAATCGGCGATGACGGTGCCTGGGCACCTGAACGGAGCTTCCTTGTGCTCGGAATCGATCCGGCGAAGGCGATGGCCCTTGGGCGGTTCTACCGGCAGCGGGCAATCGTGGTCGGCACGGCGGGGGGGCCGCCGGAGCTGATCTTCTGCTGAGATCGGCGGATCGCGACCAAATCATCCCCCTTTTTTCCTTGGCCCCCGGCATTCCCCCTGATTCTCCCCCGATACTTTCCTAATTTCCCGCCGACCCCCGGCCGATACCGGCTGAATCATCCCGCGTCCCGCGCGCCGGGGCGATCCCTGAAGGCGCCGTCATGCCAACGATGATGCTGATATGAAACCTCTCCTCCTCCCCGTCCTCCTTCTCATTGCCTCCTCCGGTCTTCTCGCTCAACAGAAAAAGGGGGACCGCTCTCTCCTCTGGGAAATTTCCGGCAAGGGACTGGCGCACCCGTCCTATCTCTACGGCACGTTCCACGTGGAGGATAAGCGGGTGTTCGATTTCACCGATTCCGTTCTCCTGAAGTTTCATGAATGCACCGCCTTCGCCTCGGAGATCGTGCTGGATTCCGCCGTGCGTGAGGTCTTCCGCCGGTCGCTGGAGAAGATGGATCAGGATGGAAGAGAGGATGACGAAACCGCCACCCCGGCGAGCGACGATGAAATGGAGCCGGGCAACCCCCGGTACGATACGCTTGCCGCCATGGTCGATTCGCTTGCAAAGTTCCATCTTGGTCAGCCGGTCGACTCAACTGATGATGAAGTTTCCGTGGCAACGCCGGAATCGGTGGAGGATTCCCCGGAATCGGGGTTCGGTGTGCCGATGAGAGCGAAGGAGGGAATGCCGAGGAAATCGCGCTCCACCTTCGATTCCGATCTGTTCAAAACGCAGCGCACGCGGCGGCGTCCGGGGGATAATCCGGTATTTCTCGACGCGTATTTCTATCAACTGGCGAAGCAGGAGGGGAAGAAGATCATCGGGCTGGAACGGGTTTCCGAACAGCTTGATCTTATCGACCCGTCGCTGGCGGATTTCTGGAAATTCTATTTCAACAGCACCAGGAGGAAGAAGCAGCGAATCTCCCACAGGGGAGAAGAAGGTCAGGAGGAGATGCTCCGCTATTATCACGCGGGGGATCTCAATCAGCTTCTCGCCATCATGCGGGAATCCTTCCCCCCCGATTATTTCAAACGGCTGCTGACCGATCGGAACCACAACATGGCGGATCGGGCCGTGAAGTACATGGAGGAAGGGCCCACGTTTATCGCCGTGGGAGCGGGGCATCTCCCCGGTCGCGAGGGGGTTATCGAGCTTCTCCGCGGGAAGGGATACACGGTGCGTCCGGTCACGACGTCGCGGACGGGGCTTGCCGCAAAGTATCAGCCGCCGGAGCCGCGCGAGACGTGGATAACGGCCACGCCGGGCGATGGCGGTTTCTCGGTGGAATTCCCGACGGAGCCGATCGATATCTCCCTGATCGCCAACGGCGGCCGGGTTGACACCACCAGCTATCCCGGGACGGAATCGGTGATGTACGGCTGGCCGGATGTCGGGACGGGAATTGAATACTTTGCGGGTTATACTGATTATCGGTCAATTCCGACCATCGATACGCCCGATGATTTTACCAACTGGCTGAAGAGAATGTATGAGGAGAAGGAGCTGACGATACTCGATTCGGTCAGAACGGTCTACAGCGGAACTCTGAGCGGGAAGGAAGTTGAAAGCAGGGAGGAGGAATCGCATCTGCGGACACAGTATTTCCTCAGGGGAAACCGGCTCTATCGCCTTAAGCTCCTTACCATTCCCGAGCTTGCGCACTCGCCGCGCGCCGAAAGGTTTTTCGCCTCCTTCCATCTCGATGCTCCGGCGCCGCTCGCCTGGAGGAGTTTTGCGTCGCCGGACAGCGATTTTGTCGTGAAATTTCCGGCATCACCGAAAATCTATACGCCCCATTACAGGTACTGGAACCAGGGGGATAAAACCGTCTATATCGCCGTTGATAACTATTCCGGGCTCTCCTATGGGCTGGATCGCACCGAGTTCTCGGAATATTATCAGGATTCCTCCGCCGAGAGCATTCTATTGGGCAACATTGCCCGTATGGACTCCGACTTCTACACCAACCGTCGCACGTTTATGCTGGATGGCTCTCCGGCCGTGGAGATCGACAGGGCAATGACGAAGAATGCATTCAAGCGGGAGCTGCGGGTGTTGCGGGGAAAGAGAGTGTATGAGCTCTCGGCCACCATCGATCGGACGGCGGATTCGGCGGCGGCCCTGGAATTTCTCAATTCCTTCAGGGCAAAGGGGGATACGGCCATCGCCCATCTGCTGACCGACAAGGGGGCGCTGATCCTCCGCGATATCGAATCGGCCAACGCACGGCAGCGAGAGCGTGCGATTGATGCCGTGCGGCTTCACACATTCACCAGAGAAAATATCCCGGCAATCCATGAGGTTCTCCGCCACGCGCGGCGCGACGACATGGATAAGAGCCTGAGCCTGCGGAGTGAATTGTTTATGGCGCTGGGGGAGCTTCGCGATACATCGGGCATCGGGCTTATCAGAGATATCTACCCATCACTCCCGGCCAACAGCGATCTCCGTTCCTCCGCCATTATAGCATTGGCAAGCATCGGCACCGATACGGCCGTCAACCTCTTCTTCGACCTCCTCGCAAAGGAGCCGATGCTCTCCAAGATGGGGGGCGATGGCCTGTTCGATCCTTTTCAGACCAACATACGGAATGCGGCTCCCCTCATCTTCCCGAGGGTTTTCTCCCTTCTCGATACTAAAAGCCTCCGCTCCTCCATCTACGCCCTGACCGTTACCGCGCTCGACAGCGGCGTGCTTGCGCCGGCCGCCATCGCCGCCCAGAAACATACCTTCCTCTGGGACGGCATCGGTCTGCTGATGCTCCGGCGCGATCTGAGCCAGAGTGATGACGATTACTGGGAGAATACCCGGCAGCTTACGCTGGTCTCCAATCTGCTGGGATACTTCCCCGGCGATTCCGAGGTGACGACGTTTCTCCGCAAAGTAGTGGTCGACAGGGACAAGTATGTGGCATCCCAGGCGGGGGTAGCGCTCCTCCGGCTGCGGGAACAGGTGGACCCGGAGATACTCCGGAATCTCGCTGCCGACGATCTGTGGCGCATCCATCTCTACCGGGAGCTGGAGAAGATCAATCGCCTTGATGTTTTTCCGGTGAAATACCGCGACCAGCGGAGCATCGCCCAGAGCGTGCTGGCGGAGTGGGTGAATGAGGATCAGGATGATGAGGAAACGATCGATTCAATCGCGGTGATCGATGAGCGGATTGTGAAGCACGATGGAGAGACCGGCCGCGCGTTTCTCTTCAAGTTCCGTTTCACGGGTCGGCGGGACAGCACACAGTGGTATGTCGGGATCAGCGGCCTCCAGCCGAAGTCGAGCGATCAGATCAGCACAACGGGGGAACTGGTCGGCAGCCGGTACGATCTCCTGGAAAAGAAAAGCATCGACGAGCACTACAAAACCCTGCTGGACGCAAAGATGAACTAATCCCCATCCGCGCGTCCCATTCCCTTCCTCCCCACGATTGCAACCCCCACCACAACGTCATCTCCCCACCACGACGTAAGGGAATGGAGTGATATTCTCCATTCGCTGAAAAAAAAGTCATCGTCGCGAAAAAAAATAAATAAACCGCCCGATTTTCCCCGGTGGCATTTATGCTTCGGCGAAATCGAACTACCCCAACAATAATCTCAGGATAATATCCCGAAAGCATTTATTGAAAATTGCTCAGTATCGAATTTGTCACGCTCCACCCGAAAATATAATCTGTCCGTTGACGCGCTGTCCCCTCCGGGAATCGGCGCGGGCCTGGAAGACTTGTCCCGCAAGGCTTTGCGGACTTTAACCGAAAAAACATCAGCATTATGCCGAGACATTCGCGGGCCGGATCTGCCCCGATCGTGAATATCGGCAACCGTGTGGAATGATGTCGGATGATGGCC
>JBDSJW010000142.1:0-3319 GCA_039917235.1 Kapaibacterium sp. (SeqCode)
CGGCGGCCATATACTGCAGAGAATCTCCGGTATCCTCAAACAATGCCAGCACCGTATCGCAGGCTCCAAACGTACCAATATTGTACGAGCGCGTTTCGGTCGGTCGTATCGAAAAATCCTGTTGCTTTCCCTGTTGTGTTGGAAGTTTCATCGATGAACCCACACCGAGAATTGATGGAGATCGTTTTATGGCGGGATAAAAATGTTTGACCCATGTGATATCGCGCGGTGAGAGACCTCCTTTTGGCATCAGTCCGTTTGCATATCGGGCCGGCGTTTTGATAAGACCTGGTTCGAAGGGATATTCCATGATTGAATCAGGATCCCAGTTTGAGCCCTGCACACTGGTTGCCGGCACCTTGCTGATGATGTTATCGTACGTCATCTTTTTCGACCAGTTGTTCGGGGGAGTAGCAAGCGCCGCGTAGACCGCCGCTTCATTCCAGACGATTCCCGCAAACGGGCTTTGATGCTCATGATCCAACCCAAGTGTATGGCCGATTTCATGGAGCGCCGTATCCATTCCCCCCGGCTTTGTCAGATCCCATCCAAAATTCATTGTGCGCGCGCTGGCACCAATTGTAAGAATCTGCCGACCCACATACGACCACGAGCCATCGGTCTGCATAAAGCCGATGCGGATTTCAGCGGCCGAACGGGATTTTACTTCAACGAACTCCAACCCGATTCCAAGATTTTTCCATGTCTCAAATGCCTTGCGGACAACCGCCTGTTGTGTTTTGGCACCCACCCATGTTATCAACTTGCTTGTGCCATCCGAGAAATGCACGATTTCTCCGTCGGTCGGCTTGTCAAAAAAATAGTAATGAAGCACCGTCCCGTTCACCCACTTATCGTGCATATCGAATATCGCGTTCATCCTTCCAGCCGTAACATCGATGCTGACCGACGGTTCCGGTGCGAGTGGACGTGAGCAGTACTGTATCGAAACCTTGGCCTCCATCCCGGCACCTATTTCGTCGGATTCATGTGCATGCGTGTGTGATTTCGCGCCGTTGATCTGTTTTGTCATCGTATAGTTCTCCTGATGGTTTATTCCGTTGATGATCACGAACGTACGATCGACCACGGTCACGTCGCCTACGCAAAAACTACGTATAGTGCTTACCAGACTGTTGAAGGACGTCATCCGCGGCATTGGCCTTCATCGTTCGCTCACTGCGGCGCTGATTTGCTCGGTGAACATTCTCGGTGGATGATGATGAAACGCAACATCCGTTCCGCCTGCATCCGGTAATCGCCGGTTGCCATCTCACGATTTCCGCCGACGGATTTTACAATCGCCACTTCTCGCAACTCATTGATCCATTTCGTTCAGCACCGGTCGCGCCAACAGGGGTACACAAAGATGTACCCCCGCCGGTTCGCGTCGTGATGTATCTTTGTTCATGGCCTGTCAAGGCTTCCACTTCCGTAGTTCATCCGCATATCCGGCTCCCCGCGGAGCATTGCGCGTCGTTTGGTTTTCCATTCGATAACCGTTGTGGTATTCAGGATGGCAAACTGAGTATCGGAATCGGGTGGACCGGCTGATGGCGCTCAGAGTCTGTGGAATATGTTTCGCGAGATCCATTTATCACGATCGATACATTTCATCAGGCATCGCCGCCGTCGCGGATCAACTGACGGGGCGCATGTCCACCTATTCACACTTTCGGAGAAGAAGAAATGCGTTTACGTCTCTTGTTTGGCGCGCTTGCATTGAGCGCTGCGATGTTCTGCGCCCATTCGGCCAGCGCCCAGAATGCGGGTACCCCAAAGCCGGTGGTGGCTTCGAGCGCTCTTTCCGCCGGTGGCCTTTATGTCTATCCCGGATCGTTCCCCTGCACGCCTGGCCCCGGATTCTGCCAGAAGGTAATCATCATCGTCATTCTGAATATGACCTGCCCGGCCGATCATGATTACCGCACTGGAAGTATCCAGATGGGAATCAGCGAGAATCAGGGAGAGGGATATATTGCCGATGTTAACGGATTCGCGCTTCCGCCGGCCGCCACAATGGCAAAGGGGGAGACCGCATACCCGACATTGTCGTACGATCCGCCCCCCCCTCCCGGCAATCTTCACTAATCGCGTTGGTTGTGAAGCATCGCCGGCATAATTACCGGCGGTGCTTCTCCATTTCATAAAGCACAATTCGTGAAGTATAATTCGTCCCGGAATGTCCTGGCGATCCACGTCGTCAAAAGTTTTCAACAAGAACCTCCCAGTTCTCCCATGTGTCCCATTCGTCGCGTTCTTCATCACTTCCTGATTTTATTGTTTCTCACCATCGCGTTCACGCTTGCGGCATCGGCACAGCGAACCGCGTCGGCGGTTTATCGTGCAGCCACCGGCGACGCGACTCCGAGATGTGTTTATGTGATTTTCACCTTCAGCGAAAAATCCTGCCTGACATGCCAGGCGGAGATCGGCGACGCGTGGTGTTCCGGCCTGAATCATCTAAGCGATCCCGCAAAAGCGGGCGCGGTGATGCTCTTCAATTCTCCGCGACTTGAAGTTGCGGAACGGATGCGGGAGCGAATGAAATCGATCGGCTGTGCCATCCCGTTTATCGTTGATACAAACGGTGTGCTGAGCGCGAAACTTTTTCAATCCGACGCGGCTGGGCAGGTGATTATCACCGATGCCGCCGGAAAAATTCTGGTTCATCGCGATGTGGGGGAGGATGATCCGTTCGCCCGGCGCCACGGGCTGGATCGCGGCGGGAATGGGCTGACCACATATCTCGATTCGCTGATCGGCCATTGCGCCATGCGTTCCGGAAATAGTAAAAAGCCGGAGAAGAAACTATCGCCGCCGTATGGGATGACCATTCCGGTGGGATCGCTCCGCGTGCTGGATTCCGTGGAATTGGAGGGATCGGATACCGTGGAGATGCCGTTTGCATTTATCTATTCACCGGCTGAACGGATGTATGCGTATGTCGGCGGGATGACGCATGTGATTTATATGCACGACAGCAACGGCCATCGCATTTCCACGCTGGATGTCGGCAAGCGGATGAGCCCGATCTCGATTGCGATTGATCGCGGAAGGATTTATGCGATCGGTGGTGAGCAGGATACAACTCCGGTGGTCAGGGGGAAGGATACCGCGCGCGTGGTAGATGAAATTATAACGCTCGCTCATTATAATGCGGCGGGACGAATGATTGCGCGGTGGCGGCTTAACCCGATAGCATCACTTTCGCTGGCAAATGATATCAGCCTTGGCGCGCGCAATATGTACCTGACCACGCAGCGCACCGCCACCGCTTCCTATGTCTATAATCGCGGGACGGATTTCGATCATTATC
>JBDSJW010000143.1:0-4319 GCA_039917235.1 Kapaibacterium sp. (SeqCode)
CTGGTGGGCGCGCTCCTCTCCGAACTGATAGCCCTCGGCATCAGCCACGATGATATCACCCTCCTCTGCGCCACCGGCCTCCACCGCCCCATGACCCCGGCCGAACGGATCGCGAAGCTGGGAGATGAGATCGCGGAGACGATGCGGATCGTTGATCACGATGCGCTTGACAACGATCATCTGACACGACTCGGGGAGATCAACGGCCTGCCGGTAGTGACAAACGCTCTCTGCGCCGAGGCGGATCTTCTTCTGGCAACCGGCGTGGTGGAGCCGCATCAATATGCAGGATACTCAGGGGGATCGAAGACGATCGTGATAGGCTGCGGCGGCGAGGCAACGATTCAGGGAACGCATGGCGCGGAGATGCTGGACCGGGCCGGAACACGCCTGGGAGCGGTTGACGGCAATCCGTTCCAGGAATTTGTCCGGGCCGCGGGTCGCCTGATCGGCCTGGACTATGTGCTGAACGTTCTGCTCGATGAGGATGGAGCGATTATCGCGGCGGCGGCGGGGGAACCGGACGCGGTCCACGATCATCTGACGGCGACCGCGCGCGAAGAATATGAGGTTACGATCGATCGCCCGGCGCATATCGTTATCGCGGGGGTAAGCCCGGCCAAGGGGACGAACCTCTACCAGGCCAGCCGCGCCGCAACGTATCTGGCGCTCGCGGAGGGCGCGCCGCTCCTCCCCGGCGCGCCGATCATCCTCACCGCCCCCATCCCCGAGGGAGCCGGCGACGGCACCGGCGAGCGAAGATTTTTCGAACTTCTCTCCTCCGCGAAATCACCATCGGCTCTCCTCTCCCATCTCCGCGCGCATGGCTTCCCGGCCGGAGCGCAACGGGCGTATATTCTGGCGCAGGTGCTGGAACGGCATCCCGTCATCGTGGTTGGGGCGGAGCACCCGGAAATCGTGGAGGCATGTCATATGCTGGCAGCGCCGAATCTGGAAAGCGGGCTGGCGCTGGCGGAGGAACGTGCGCGGAAGCGATTCGGCATCGCATTTCCCGAGATGCTGGAGTTGCTGGTGGTTCCCAACGCGCTGGTGACGCTGCCGCGGGTTGTGGGGTGAGATCTCATAACAGGCTGTTGAAGGACGTCATCCGTGGCGTTGGCCTTCATCATTCGCTCACTGCGGCGTCCGGAAGGACGCATCATTCGCTCAGATTCGGCCGCCTTGCGGCTGATCGTTGTTGAACAGTCTGAACATCTGTAGTAATTCAACAGTCTCATAAGTTCAGGATGCGATCTGCATTATGATGGTTCGCAGCATACACCTGCCCGGACCGGCAATCACGGACATCACCGGGGCATTGAAAAAGAATAGTCGAATATCTCCTCCCCATCATCATACATCCATGACCCAGGAAGAACTGACAGAGCTCGAACGAACATTGAAGGCCGCCACCGATCCGCGCGAACAGATACTAATGCTGAACGAATTGAGTCGCGCCCATGTCCTCGTGGACCCTCCAAAGGCGGCCCGGCACGCACGGGAGGCATTGCGGCGCGCGCGCGGGTTCAAGGATGATGAATTGATCGCGCGGAGCCTTTATCGCGCCGGTGACTGCGCGCTTGCCGAGAATGATTTCGGTGCCGCCGAGCGATATCTGCTGGAAGCCTCACAGATTTTGGCGATCGTCGCGGATACAACGCTGGAGGCACATCTCTGCATAAAGCTCCGGGAAGTGTGCGCGCTCACCGGAAGGAACGATGAGGCGCTGGAGTGGGGACTCCGATCGATCGATCTTATCGAATCATCGGGCGATCCCGTGCAGCGGAGCTTTGTCTATACCGGCGTTGCCGATCTCTATTTCAGCCGGGGGGAGTTGGTCAAGGCATACGATTTCATCAGCCGCGCCATCGTCCTCGCGGAATCCGCGGGGCTTATCGGCGAACTTGGCCGATCGATGCTCACCCGTGGGTTGATTCTGAACGATCTGGGGGATCTTCACGGCGCAATGGAAGAATACAAGAAAGCGCTGGCGCTCTGCCGGGAAGCGGGGGATGTTGCGTTCGTGGTGGCCTGCCTGGGAAATATCGGCAACATCCATGCGTACTGGAAGGATTATGAAAGCGCGCGGCAATATCATCTTCAGACGCTGGAATTGAGCATCGAGCTGGGGATGATCCATTACGAGATCACCGCCCATCTCTGCATCGCGCAGGCGCATATTCATAAACAGGAATTCGAGGCGGCGGTTCCGCACATCGAGCGCTCGCTGCTGCTGGACGCGAATTTCGGCGACCCGATGCAATCGACCATGGTGTTCCGCGCTGCCGCGCAGACGTATCTGGGGCTGAAGGAGTACGAGCGCGCCGCCGGATATATCACTTCGGGTCTTGAAATTATCGCCCGATATCCCGGGCTTCCCTACGATATCTCTCTTCATCAGATCGCCGCGGAGATCTTCGAGGCGCGCGGGGACATGGCCGGCGCTTTCTTGCAGGCGAAATATCTCGGGGAATTATTTCTGGCCGCGGCGAAGAACAATGATATGCAGATCATCGCGCAGATGCAGGGACGCGAGGAAATCGAGCGGGCGGAACGGGATGTGGAGGATCTTCGTGGCCGGGAGGAGGCGTTAACCACGGAGCTTCAGGAGAGGACACGGGAACTGGCATTGCTGGCGCTGAACCTGGCGCAGAACAGCGAGTTTATTCGGGATATCCGGCAGCGGATAACGCTGCTGAGCAGGGACTCCACGGCAACGCTCAATCAGATTGTCGCGGAGATCGATCAGCGGGAGAACACGCGGGAGTACTGGCGGATGTTCGAGCTTCAGTTCAAAAACGTTCACCATGATTTCACGACGAATCTGCTGGAGAAATATCCCGATATCACCAAATCGGAGTTGCGAATCTGCATCCTCCTGAAAATCAATCTCTCCAATAAGGAGATCGCCGATCTCCTCTCCACCGGCGTCCGCAATGTTGAGCAACACCGGCGGAATATCCGGAAAAGGCTGAGGCTGACGCCCGATGTTGACCTGGCGACATTTCTGGCGAAGATGTGACGCTTACGACCTGACTCCCTCCGCAATCCCGCGCCACGGAAGAACCTCGTAGAAAACTCGTAGTACATGGGGCTTCGCGGCGCGGTAGTTTTACGGCGTGGAAGGAGGTCCCTACCTCCCACATACAGGCAAACCGGCTTTCGATTGGGGAATGGTGATGCAGGGACTCATCTCATTAACCCGGACGGATATCACCGGCTTGCAAAACTGATTAATCACACACAACTCCCAAGGAAAATTATTATGATGAGAATTAGTCGGAGATCAATGGCGGCACTTATTGTCACCGCAATCGTTGCATTCGTGACGTTCTTCAGCGCCGGCACCGCCAGCGCCCAATGCGCAAATCTCAACATCACAAACAACAGCGGCTGCACAGTCGATATCACATTTCGTGACGCGGGAGGTAGCACTTTCACCATTACGGGGATCACGGCCGGATTCAAGACATACCCATTCTCAGCAGCATTTTTTCCCAACGGCATTATCTCCGGCAAAGGAAATACGATCATCTACCCGGGCGGAGGTGCTTGTACAGGGTGCGTGTCGCTTCAGGTGTCGGGAGCACCGGCCGGGACTGTCTGTTGCGCCACGTTGTGCCCCACGCCGAATTGCGGCATGATGATCAACGCGGTTGTCCCCTGCCCACCCGCTGGCCCGTGCCCGTAATACGCAACCGGGACGGTCACAAGATCATCGCGCTGTAATGCTGGGCATGGCATAAAGCGCGCATGACAATAGGGAGCGATCGTCTCTGTTACGGTCGCTCCCTTGTTATATGCTCGCCATGGAACAACAGAGCGGGACGCCATCACAGCGTCCCGCTCTTCCTCTTCACGAATTCCCCTTCACGGAATATTATACGCGGATGGCCGCGCCGGGATAATTATTTAATGTCACCCCGGTTGTGTTTTCCCTCGGCGAATTCCTCCACCATTGTTCCGTTGAACGCATCAAGATCCTTTGGCGAGCGGGAGGTGACAAGGCCGTGATCAACCACGACCTCCTCATCGACCCAGTTGGCGCCGGCGTTTGTGAGGTCGGTTTTGATCGATGGATAGCTCGTCATCTGCCTTCCATCCACCACGCCAGCCTCAATCAGCGTCCACGCCCCGTGGCAGATGGCGGCAATCGGTTTATCGCTTACATGGCAGACTGTTGAATTACTACAGATACCCAGACTGTTCAACAACGATCAGATGCAAGGCGGCCGAACCTGGGTCAATGAGGCGTCCTCCCGGACGCCTCATTGAGCGAACGGTGAAGGTCAACGCCGCAGATGACGTTGTTCAACAGT
>JBDSJW010000144.1:0-19706 GCA_039917235.1 Kapaibacterium sp. (SeqCode)
ACCAACGTCTCTCCACTGCGGGTTCGCGCGCGCAATATGCCCCGTCAGCATCCCCGATTCGCCCGATTCATCGAGCAGAAAGGGGATATGCGTGGCAAAGGGGACGCCGTCGTGAATGCTGACAAGCGTGCCGAAATTATACTCCTGCACGAATCGGAAAAGCTTTCCCCGATCCGTCTCCTGAAAATGAGCGGGTAGATACATTGCTTCGATCTCCGTATGATCTGCACAGCCGACGGAATCCTCCGCGCGGCGTGGATGGGTGACGAAAGCTCGGAAAAATAATCACGCGGATAACATCATCCCGGCATCCTCTGTCTGTTACCGGGATATCGCTTGATTCCGGCACCGACCAGCCCTAGATTCCGGTTTGATCATATCGATTGGGCGGTTTACCCCATCCCGTCGGCCACGGGGCTTGCTTGCCCTTTACGATTTCAGTCAGATGGAGCACTACATGCGGAGATTGGTTTCCGTGCTTGCCATGGTTGTACTGGCGTGCGCGTCCGCCCTGGCGCAGGGAAATTACGCGGCGCGCAGAATCATCGGCAGGCTGAATGATATTTCCCTGGCGGCGCGGCGTGGGGGGGCGGGGCATGATGCGTTTGATGCTCTGACGCCGAAATATGGCAGGCCGTTCATCCGAAACCTGGTCCCGGGAACGGCGCCGGTTGCCGGTGGAATCGATCCGGCCGGGCTGGTCGCCCTGGAGTTCGATCGCGATATCGATATCCCCTCGGCCATTGCCGATTATCTCGGGACCGGGATGTTTCGCTACCTGGAGCCCGATTACATCGGTCACGCGGGTTCCGGCGCCCCCAGCGATGCGTTCTATGGACGGCAATGGGCTCTCAATAACGACGGCACGTTTCCATTGTCGGCCGCCAGGGCCGGCGCCGATATCGGGATGGAGAATGCCTGGCAGATGGAGACCGGCGATTCAAATGTGATTGTGGCGGTTCTCGATACAGGCTGCAAGCTGGATCATGAGGAGCTGGCGGGGAGGATCTGGCGTAATCTAAAAGATGTGACGAACAACGGCACGGATGATGACTCCAACGGCTATATCGACGATATCAACGGCTGGAATTTCACGGTCGGAAACAACCGCCCCACCGATTCGATCGGGCATGGGACCAACGTGGCGGGGATCATCGGCGCCAACGGGGATAACGGGGTGGGGTATGCCGGGATCGACTGGCATTGCAGGCTGATGATCATCAAGGTGATCGCGGATAATGACTTCGGCTATTACTCATGGTGGATCTCCGGGATCATGTATGCCGTGAACAACGGAGCGGGCGTCATCAACATGTCACTGGGGGGGAAAGATGGATCGCAGGCGATGCAGGATGCCATCGATTATGCCTACGCCCGTAACGTGGCGATCGTCGCCGCGATGGGAAATGAAAACTACGGACACCCCGCCTATCCGGCCGCGTTGAAGCATGTCATCGCGGTGGGATCGACCGATCCCGACGATAAGCGCAGCGCGCCGTTCTTCTGGAGCCCCGTCAGCGGCAGCAACTATGGGAGCCATATCTCCGTGATGGCGCCGGGGAACTATATCTACGGGTTGAGCCGGCTCCCCAACGAAACGTACAACTTCTACTGGGGGGGAACATCGCAGGCAACGCCGCATGTGACAGGGCTGGCCGCGCTGCTGATAGCTCAGAAGCCGGGGAGAACCGTGGATCAGATCCGGGCGATTATCGAGGGGACGGCGGATGATCTTGTGGGCAATCCGGCGGAGGATACAAAAGGGTTCGATCAGTATTACGGCCACGGGCGGATCAACGCCGGAAAGGCGCTCTGTCAGGACCCGCCGCCGTTGCTCCCCGAAATCATCGTGAAGGGAACACTTTTCATCAAGTCCGGCGATAGCGTGGTGCTGGACGCGGGGAACTACAGCACCTATCTCTGGTCCAATGGGGCCACCACCCGGACAATCGCGGCGCGCAAGCCCGGAACCTATTTCGTGCAGGTGATCAATGTCTGCGGCATGACCGCAACCTCCCCCGCCGTGACGGTCCTCCCGGACGGCCCCTTCGCGGTGGAACCGCCGGCCGGCCGTGCCATGGCCGATGCAGCGATCTCCAACCTCAGCGCCGCTGCCGATCGTTTCCAGAGGGGGATTATCGTGCGGGCGGATCTGTCGCGGCATGGCTCCGCTCTGCTCCGTATCACCGATATTGCGGGACGTGAGGTGTTCGCCATCTCCGAGGAACGGACGCCAGGAGCGTATGGGCACATGGTTTCCAGCGTGGGGTTCCCCGCCGGGGCTTACTTCGTTACGCTGGCCGTGGG
The DNA here is from genome assembly GCA_039917235.1 of Kapaibacterium sp. (SeqCode). GTDB lineage: Bacteria > Bacteroidota > Ignavibacteria > OLB7 > OLB7 > JAFDZV01. Next base: position 2,308 of record JBDSJW010000144.1, read on the forward strand.
AGGATCGGAACGGATGGTGAAGGTGATCGTGAAATGATGGGCCGATGGCGGTTGATCCCCTCAGGTTCTGCCTGAAGCTCGCTCAATGACCGATTCTTCAGCCCCTGGCATCGTCCCCGCCTGGTCAGTCGTTGATGTTGGCCCGTGCAACCAGTGCCGGATGATCGATGATCTTGATGCGCCGTCCGTGGATATCGACGATCTTCTCCTGCTTCAGCTTCGAGAGGACGCGGCTTACCGATTCGGTCGCCGTGCCGACGATGTTGGCGAGATCTATCCGGGTCATCCGCACGTTGAGCGTTGCCATGTCGCGCTCCACGCCGTAGGTCTCCTTCAGCATCAGCAGCGCCTCGGCGAGCCGTTCGGAGACCGGCCGCTGCGCCAGATCGACGATCTTTTCCTCAGCCTCCCGCAGCTCGCGGGAGATCAGGGTGAGCATCTTCTGCGCCAGGCTGGGATTTGCCGAGAGGACGGAAAAGAAGACCCCCTTGGGGATAAAGCAGATTTCAGCCCGTTCCAGCGGGACCGCATACGCGGAATACGCCTCGCCGCTCATCAGTGATCGATAGCCGACGATATCCCCGCTCCCCGCCAGCCGCACAATCTGCTCCCTTCCATCCCTGCCGACCTTGTAGATCTTCACCTGTCCCTTGTGAATGCAGAACAGCCCGGAGGGGGCCTCCTCCGCGTAAAAGATCATCTCTCCCTTCGCATAGCTGCGGCATACCCGGTTCATCGCGATCTCCTCCCGTTCAGCCGGGGAGAGGTCAAAGAAGAAGGAGTTGTCGCGAGCCGAGCAGTGCTCGCAGTCGGAAAAGGCGCATCGTATCGGTTGGTCAGACATATCGCTCAACGGCCGGATCGGGCCGGTTCGGAATTCGTTTGGGGCTGAGTATCGTCACTATCGCTCCGCTCATCGGAGACATGGATGTCGAGGAGATCCGGATGGCCGGCACGGTCTTGTCCAAGCCTCTCGACAGGCTGCGGCATGTGGGATCGCAATGATACAGAACCATCCCCCTGGAAGCAACCCGCGGGGCCCCGGAATTGGTCGCAGTCGGTATCTATCCGCCGCCGCTTCCGTGCCGCGATCGGTTATCTTGGCATCGCATATGTTCCCATAGCATGTGCGTCGGCGCGATACCGAAGTCGGGCCGGCGGGATCATCGTATTCATGCTTTGCTTTGAGGAGAACGATATGCCACAGACGCCCCACATTGAACGGCATTTTACGGCGAGCGAGGTCGTCCGCGATATCGTGATCGGCATGTCCGATGGGCTTACCGTGCCGTTCGCGCTGGCGGCCGGCCTCTCCGGCGCGGTTGCCAGCAGCGGTATTGTGGTGACGGCGGGGCTGGCGGAGATGGCCGCCGGCTCAATAGCGATGGGGCTTGGAGGATATCTTGCCGCGCGAAGCGATGCCGAGCACTACGACAGCGAACGTCGCCGGGAGGAACTGGAGGTGGTGGAGAAGCCGAGCGAGGAGATGGAGGAGGTTGTCGCGATCTTCCGCCAGTACGGACTGAGCGACGAGGAGAGCGGGCCGGTTGTGCGGGCGCTGGCGCTCCGGCCGGAAGCATGGGTGGATTTTATGATGCGCTTCGAGCTGGGGCTGGAGAAGCCTGATCCCAAACGCGCCACCAGCAGCGCGGTCACCATTGGAGGATCGTACGTGCTTGGCGGGCTGGTCCCGCTTCTTCCCTACATCTTCGTCACCGATGTCCACAGGGCGCTTGTCTACTCGGTGATCGTGACGCTTGCCGCGCTCCTGATCTTCGGATATATCAAGGCGCGATTTACCGGCGCGCATCCGGTCACAAGCGCGCTCCAGACGATGCTGATCGGCGGGCTGGCGGCGGGGGCCGCGTTTCTGATAGCGCGATGGATCTCCTGAATAACAAACCTGCCGCCGCTCATCGTGAACGGCGGCAGGTCCGCAGAACATCTGTTGTCCGTCCGCCGCAGGCATCGGCCTAATTCATGACCGCTGCCCTTGATCCATTGCGAACCTCGATCTTCCGCTCGCCGATCTGCTGCCGCCACATCGCGTAGTACAATCCCTTCATCGCCAGCAGCTCATCATGCCGCCCTGATTCTATGATATGCCCCTGTTCCAGCACGAAGATCGTGTCGGCGTGGAGGACGGTGGAGAGACGATGGGCGATCAGGATGGTGATCTGATCCCCCTTCGAGGAGATCTCCCGGATCGTCTCGCTGATCTCATCCTCGGTCAGCGAATCGAGCGCCGATGTTGCCTCGTCGAAAATCAGCAGATGCGGCTTGCGGAGAAGCGCGCGGGCAATCGACAGCCGCTGCTTTTCACCGCCGGAAACCTTGACGCCCCCTTCACCGATCACCGTGTCCAGCCCCTTGTCGGCGCGCGCCAGGAGGGAGCCGGCGGCCGCCTTTTTCAGAACATCGAGGCAGTCCTCATCGGTGGCGCTCGGGTTGACGAAGAGGAGGTTCTCCCGGATGGTGCCGGAGAAGAGCTGCGAATCCTGCGTCACAAAGCCGATCCGTTCGCGCAGCGCGTCCAGATTGACCTGATCGTCAGGGAATCCGTTGTAGAGAATATTCCCCGACATCGGGTGATAGAGCCCCACCAGGAGCTTCACCAGCGTGGTCTTTCCCGAGCCCGACGGGCCCACGAATGCGATCGTCTGCCCCTGTCGCGTGGCAAAGGAGATATCGGTCAACGCCTTCGCCGATGCGCTCTGATGCTGGAAGCTGACGTGGTCGAACCCAAGCGTGTTGATCTCGTCGATCGGAATCGGGTTATCCGGCTTCGGCTCCTTGGGCGTGTTGAGGATATCGGTGAAGTTGTTCAGCGATGCCTCCGCCTCCCGGTAGGTGCCGATCACATCTCCCATCGACTGAAGCGGCCCGAAGATGAAGAACGAATAGATGAAGAGGGAGAAGAACTGCCCGACGCTGATTGCCCGCGTGAAGATCAGATAGAGCATCAGAAACATGATGCCGGTCCTGAGCAGGTTTACCAGCGTCCCCTGAATAAAGCTGAGGCTTCTGATATACTTCACCTTCTTCAGCTCAAGCCGGAGGATCTTGTCGGTTACGGAGTTCAGGCGGCGGATCTCCTGCCCGGCCAGCCCCAGGCTCTTCACCAGCTCGATATTCCTGAGCGACTCGGTGGTGGAGCCTGCCAGCGATGTTGTCTCCGCGACGATCACCTTCTGAATCACCTTGATCTTCTTGCTCATCACGGAGCTGAGCCAGGCGATCAGCGGCACCGTCAGGAAATAGACCGGCGCGATCACCCAGTGAACGGAGAAGGCGTAGATCGTCACGAAGATGATGCCGACAAGGGAGGTGAAGAGGATGTTGATCCCGGAGTTGATCAGCCGTTCGGTATCGATGCGGACCTTTTGCAGTTTTCCGAGCGTCTCGCCGCTCCGCTGATCCTCGAAGACCGAATAGGGAAGCTCAAGCGAGTGGCGAAGGCCGTCGGAATAGAGCTGCGCGCCAAGCCGCTGCGTGATCACGTTGATGAAGTAATCCTGAAAGTTCTTCGCCACGCGCGAGACAAACGCAACGCCGACGGCGGCGGCCAGCAGAAGGCTTACCCCTCTGAAGAATCCGGCCGTGGTGTATTTATCGAACTGCGTGGCGTATTCATCGATCACATGCCGGAAGATCAGCGGATCGAGAAGGGAGAAGACCTGGTTGATGGAGGCAAGCAGCAGCGCGAGCACCACCAGCTTCCAGTATTGACGGAGATAGCTATAGAGAATCTTCATAAACGATGTGCCTGGTGTCGGTGATCCCTTCACCGGATGGATACCCTGCCGATCGCAAGCACCGATCCGGCTGAAGCCGGGGATGGCGCGCGATCGGATGGCATCGGAGCCATGAGACCGGTGAAGGAGAAGAAGAATCGCGGCAAGTAACCGGAACGGCAATCAATTCGCAAATGAAAACCATTCAATGCCGGGAGACGATCCCGTTGTGCCGGATATTTCCCGTCACTTGCAGGCTTTCCGCCATGGTGTCAATTTGAGACGATGGCAGATCGTTGAATTATTACGGATGCTCAGACTGTTGAATTCCTTCTCCCGCGATGCCGGGAAATCTTGGGCGCACGTCGTCCGTCATACCCTCCTATGCCGTTTAATCTCTCGCTTCATCTCATACAGCTTGTCGCCGTTGCCGTGATTGTGGCGTTTCACTGGCTGGCTGCCCGCGGCGTTCTCCGGCGCATCAGTCCTGGACGGCCGGCGCTGCGACGGAACCTCCGGCTGGGGCTTATCGCGCTGATTGTGCTGCTGGATCTTCCGCTTGCCCATCTCTTCGTCTTCTACAAGGATTTTCACCCGCGGGTGCTCGATACGCTCCTCCACGATTTCGTCGGCCCGTTCCTGGCGCTCCATGCCAACGCGGCACTCTTCGGCGGCGCCGTCATCCTCCACCGATATTTCATCGCGCCGGTCGTCAGGCAGGTTCGGCGGTGGTTGCGGCGGCGGAACCACGTTCCGGCAACGCCCGCCATTCAGGTGGGAGATGCTTCCGGCATGCCCGTTCCGGTCCTGGAACCCGTCCCTTCGGATGGGCCACGGAGCATCCCGGCGCGGCGCAGGTTTCTCTACACGGCGGGGATGGCGGCGGCCGGATATGTCACCAGCGCCTCCGCGCTTTCGGCGATGGACGGGACCACGCTCCACCGTCTGGAGCGGGTGGTGATCAAGGTGCCGAACCTGCCGGAAGGGCTGAAGGGGACCACCATCGCGATGATCAGCGATATCCACTCATCGGTCTTTATGACGCGCCAGGAGATGGATATCTACGTCAAGGCGCTGAACCGGCTGGGAACCGATTTCACCGTGGTGGTCGGCGATTTTGTCAATAGCAAGCTGGTGGAGGTCTATCCGTTCGCCGAATCCTTTGCCGCGCTGAAGGCGCCGCTTGGCGTCTACGGCGTCACCGGAAATCACGATTACTACACCAACGATATCGAGCGGGTGGTGAAGGAGGTGGAGCAGTGCGGCATCCGCGTCCTCCGCAACGAGAACCTGACGATCGAGAAGAATGGCGAGAAGCTCTGGCTGCTCGGCATGGACGATACCGATATCTACGATGTGAAGCCGTATCTGGAAACCGGCAAAAGCCCACGCGGGACCATCGAAAATATCCTCCGTGGCATTCCCAACGGCGCGCCGAAGCTCTTCCTCTGCCACAAACCCTACCCGTTCGAGGAGTTCAGCCAGCTTGGAATGGACGTGATGCTGAGCGGGCATACCCACGGCGGGCAGGTGGTGATAGGGCAGCTTGATAACGTCAACCTCTCCTTCGCGTCGCTGGCGTCCAATTATGTGGCGGGGCTTTACCGGGCGCAGTCCAACAGGCGATCGCAACTCTATGTTTCCCGGGGCGTAGGGACCGTCGGCCTGCCATTGCGGCTCAACTGCCCGCCGGAGATCACCCATATCACGCTGGTTTGATGTCGATCTTCCCGGAGATGGCGCGGCGTTCCGGCAACGGCGCTCCCGATTCTACATTCATTCCGATGCGCTCCGTTTACATTCTTATCGTGTCGATTGTCGCCATTGCGCTGGCTCCCGATTCCCCGATCCGTGCCCAGGGAATCGGCTCGCGTTCCGTTTCCGAGCGCCGCGCGGCGGTGATCACCAGCGCGCGGGCGCGGGAACATCTCGGCTACATCGCCGCCGACCGGATGATGGGGCGGAACACCCCCAGCCCGGAGCTGGAGAGCGCCGGAAACTATATCGCCGATCATTTCAGGGCCTACGGGCTGGAGCCGGTCGCCGGGAGCTGGTTTCAGACATATTATCTTACACGGAGTGATCTCGCCGAGCCGACCTCGCTAACGATTAACGGCAGGCCGTTTCCGCTGAAACAGGCGTTTATCCCGATCGAGACAACGGGCTCGGGAGCGGCAGCGGGGGGAATGGCATTTGTGGGATATGGCGTGTCGCGGGCGGATTCCAGCTACGATGATTACAGGGGGATCGATGTTCGTGGAAGGATCGTGCTGGCGATGACCGGCAATCCGCTGACGGATGACCCGCGGGCTAACCGGACGGAGTCGAGCACCCGCAACAAGATGCTGCTTGCCGCTTCCCACGGCGCAGTGGGGCTGCTGCTGATCAGCAACCCGAATTCGAGCCATTTCCTGCTGCCGAACGGCTATCCATGGTCCGCCCTCTACCCGAAAGCGATGAGCCGTCCGCCGCTCCTCCATGAGCCACCGCTGCCGGCGGGCGCAATTCCCTCGGCCGGGATCAGCGGCGATGTTGCCCGGGAGATGTTCGGCGGCGATCTGCGGGCATTTATCACGGCGGCGGATGTGATCGATTCGCTGCGCCATCCGCAATCGATGCTCCTCCCCGCCCGCGCGGAACTGCGCATAGCCATCCACCGCGATTCCACGCCGGTCCGTAATGTTGCGGGAATGCTCCGCGGCTCCACGCACCCCGATGAATTCGTGGTGGTGGGGGCACATTACGATCATATCGGTCACGGCCAGGGGCCGGGAAAAAGGAAAGGGGCCGATACCATCTACAACGGCGCCGATGATAACGGGAGCGGCACAACGGCGGTGCTGTTGCTGGCCGAGGCATATGGCGGGCTTCCGCCGGGGGAGCGACCCGCGCGGAGCATCCTTTTCCTTGCGTTCAGTGGGGAGGAGGAGGGACTGCTTGGATCGCATGCGTATATGGCCGCGCCGCTGGTCCCCGTGGATAAGATGGTCGGGATGATCAACATGGATATGATCGGGCGGAATGCCCGCGATTCGATCTCGGTTGCCGGAAGGTCGCGATCCCCCGAGATGACCGCATTCGCCGAGGCGGCAAACCGCGCGGAGCCGATGAAACTGGCGTACGATCTTGAGGAGATGTTCTACAGGAGCGATCAGGCCAGCTTCGCGGAGGCGCGCATCCCGGTGCTCTTCTTCTCCTCCGGCCTCCACGCGGATTATCACGCGGTGACCGATTCCCCCGAGAAAATCGATTATGTGAAACTGGCGCACGTTACGCGGCTCTGCTTCCGGACGCTCTGGCTGATCGCGGAATCGCCCACCCGCCCCGCCTTTCACGAGCAGGTCGGAGAGTAGGCCGCTGAGCAGTTCCGAACGGACTCCACGGCATTAATCCCGTTGCGCCATTTATCGTCCGAAACCGCTCATGGTGATGCCACGCGGTTCCGGCTGATTCCATCGGCAATCATTCAGATCTCCCGATACCATGCCCTGCAAGGGACTTCCATAACAGACTGTTGAACTACTACAGAGGCTCGGATTGTTCAAGGACTATCGGCCGCAAGTCGGCCGAATCTGAGCGAATGAGGTGTCCGTTCGGATGCCGCGGATGACCTCCTTCAACAGTCTGATAAAGGGCCGGAAGCCCATTCCATCAAGAATCCAGGAGCTTTGAGGAACATCAATGCACAGAACACTTACCATGATTGCCGCGGGGCTGATTGCCGTTGCCGGGACCGCCGCCGCCCAGAAACTATCGGTGAAGCAGGGGAGGACCATCAATTACAGAACCGTCGGCACGGCTCTACGGAGCATGTCGGTGCAGGGGAATGACCAGACGGATACCACGCTGAGCGATAATCGTCTGGCGTTGACGGCCGTGAAGGTTGGAAAGGGGCAGATCGAGTGGAAGTTCTCCGATGCCGAGGCGGATGCGAAGGGGAAGCCGGGGGCTCCCACGGTGGATAAATGCATTACCGACGCGATCGGAACCGTCCTCACGGTGACTAATATCTCCACGCCGCACGAGGCCTCGGGGCCGCACGGGGCGCTGAAGGTGAAGTTCGGCACGGCGAAATCGCGGATTCGGAGATTTTTTCTCCCCCGTCTCTCGCAGTTGAAGCCCGGCGATACCTGGGAGGAGACGATGGAGGATAAGACGGCCAACGCGCAGATGGGAATGAGCCTGAACGCGACCACCAAGTACCGGATGACGTTTGAGGGGATCGTTGATACGCTTGGCGCCAGCGCCGCGCGGATCCGCTGGGAATCGACATCGCTGGTGCTTAAAGGGGAGATGAATGCGGGGGGGAACGCCATGAAGATTGATGGCGACGGCACGACCACCGGCGTCTCCTACTTCTCGATGAAGGATGGAATGCTCCTCAGCCGCACCGACGATATGGAGGTGGCCGTCAGGGTCTCCACATCCTCCATGCTGATCCCGGTTCTCCAGAAGCAGACATCGGTGACCGTCCGCGCGAAATAGTCCCGAATCATGGTTCACTTTCGATGCCCGAAACTGTGCCGGGCGGCGAAATATTCAATTCACGCACAGGTATCCTTATCCATGAAGTTCTTGAACACGATGATAATGATGGCGGCGATCGGGATGATCACCGCCGGCACGGCCTTCTCCCAGACCGGCACGCTCGGCGTGAAGAAAGGGACAAAGGCCACATATGAGATGAGCACGAAATCGGATGTTGTGCAGACCGTGCAGGAGCAGGATCTGACCGTCAACTCCACCGGCACCGCGACGCTGGAGCTTGGCGTGAAGAACATCGCCAGGGATCATATCGACTGGACATTCACGCTGGCGAAGATGCGGCTGATGATGGGCTCCCCCGCCTCCCCGTCGATGAAAAAGGATACCACGGTAAAGGGAACGCCGATGCCGTTTACGACCGATCTGAACGGCAAGGTGATCTCCATGTTCTCCCCGGAGGCCAATCAGACGGGGAAAATGATGATGGGATTTCGGAAGACATCCGTCACCGAGTTCTTCTCGCCGACCCTGACGCGCACGCTGAAGCCGGGGGATTCGTGGGAGGAGAACTCGATTGATACGATCGAGAACGCCCAGCTTCAGGGGGTGAAGATCTATGTGAGCCGTACCACGAAGTATACGTTCGATGGTGGCGTGGATACGCTGAAGGCCAAAACCGTCAGGCTCCGCACGGAGGTTACATCGATGTCGATCTCGGGCACCGGGAGCATTCAGGGGCTGAAGCTCGATATTCATGGCGATGGCATATCGACCGCCATCAGTTATTATACTGCCAGCGACGGGCTTCTGCTGGTCTCCGGGAGCGTTGGTGAGATGAACATGCGGGTGATGAGCACCGGACAGGTGGAGATGGTGATCCCGGTCGTCTACAAGTTCTCCTCATCCACGGTTCGCAAATCATAGCAGACTGTTGAAGGGCGTCGAATGTTCAGACTGTTCAACAACGATCAGCCGCAAGGCGGCCGAATCTGAGCGACTGCGGCGTCCTTCTGGACGCCGCATTGAGCGAATGGTGAAGTCGGGGGACGTTGTTCAACAGTCTGATAAAGCCGTTTTCCGCTCGCCGGGGCGTTTCCTGTAACCCCGGCGCGTTACGGGGGTAGTTACGGGGAGCGCTTTCGGACAACGGACGGATGCCGTAGGTTACGGCCCGCGCCGGAGTGCCCTGATTCTCACACACGTATCCATTCAGTAGAATCGACTCGATGAAATTGTTCCGTATCCTCCTCCCGCTTCTCCTTTCCGCCGCGCTTCTCTTCGTTCCCGGAGGGAGCGCGCATGCCCAGAAAGGGACAACCCGGAAAGGCACAACCCAGAAAGGCACAACCCAGAAGGGCACAACCCAGAAGGGCACAACCCAGAAAGGCACAACCCAGAAGGGCACACCACGGAAAAGCACAGGCCAGAACGTGGCAAAGGGAACCGACAATGGGCTTGACAGCATCAGCCTGCGTTATCGTTTCAAACAGGGGCAGAGGCTCCGCTATCGCGTTGTCGGGTTTGATTCGATCATGATCTACGATGTCAAGCTCAAGACGCTGGTCCGCGAGCGGGCTTCGGTGGTTGTCTTCCGCTGCGATTCGGTCCTCCCGAACGATTCCGGCTACATCATGACCGTCACAACCACCGCCTATGCCGCCACCGAGCGGCTGGATTCGCTCCCGCAGATCACGCGGGACACGAACGACTGGGTGGGGCGCTCCACATCGTTCAAGATGATGCCGAGCGGCAAGCGCTATGAGTTCGTTGGCGGCATCGACAAGCCGGGAACCACGGCGGGCGGCCCCTTCGAGCCGCTTATCCTCCCGTTTCTGGCGGGTGAGAAGACATGGATAGGGGATAACGGAGCATACCCGAACGAGAACTGGCTCTACGATAATATCTATCCGCCGATCATCTGGGACGGCACCACGTTCCGCGCGGTGCTGGAGCGGAAGGACACGCTGAAGCAGAAGACGGTCCGGCTCAGCTATACGGACGTGGGGAAGATCGTCTATCGGATGAACGGTCTACAGAAGGGGGCCGTGACGCAGGCCACGATCAACGGCGGCGGCGAGTATCTTTTCTCCCAGAAGATCAACGCGCTGATCGCCGGCAGCTACAACCTGATCGGCAAGTTCACGCTGACATCCCCGGATGGACAGAAGGTGGATGGCCGGCACCTTCTCGGGATCACCCTGGAACTCCTGAAGGATAAATAGCTCTTCACGATGATATATCCGCTTGCCCGTTCCCCCAGGCTTCTTCTTCCGGCATTGCTCCTTCTCGCGGCCTCCTCTCTTGCCGCGCAGCAGTCGGGGCGCTACGGACACTACGATGTGTACGATGCCGATTATCTCCCGCGCGAGGAGTTCGCCACGCGCCGCGCCGCGACCCTGCTCCAGCTTGATAAAACATCGGCCATGCTTATCTGCTCGGCCGAGGAGCGGAACCGCTCCAACGATGTCGATTATCTCTACCGGCAGCGGAGCAATCTCCTCTATCTGACCGGCGTGACGGAGGCGGAGTCCGCGCTGCTGCTGGTTCCGAAGGGGATCACCGTCGGCGGCCGGAAGGTTACGGAGTTGCTCTTCGTGAAGGAGCGCGATCCGGCGAAGGAGATATGGCTTGGGGTGTCGATGGGACCGGAGGTGGCCGCGCGGGTGACGGGGATAGCGGCGGTCCTTCCGTATGACCAGCTCGATTCGGTGCTTGGTCGCGTCCTGCCGGGGCTTACCACCATCTACTACGATAACTGGCTTCACGAAACCGCGCGCGAGCCGCTGAGCAGCACGATGTATGAGTGGCGGAGCGAGATGGAGAAGGATCTGGCCCGACGGTATCCCGAGCTGACGGTGAAGAATGCCGGCACGGTTGTCAACGAGCTGCGGAGGGTGAAATCTCAGGCGGAGATCGCGCAGATGCGGCGCGCAATCGATATGAGCATCGCGGGACACAGGGCGGCGATATCGGGGGCAAAGCCGGGGATGTATGAGTATGAGCTGGCCGCCCTGATGGAATATCAGTTCCGTCGCCTCGGCTCGGAATATCCGGGCTATCCCAGCATTGTCGGCTCCGGGCCGAACAGCTGCATCCTCCATTATGAATCAGACCGGCGGCAGACGAAGGGGGGGGAGCTGGTGCTGATGGATTGCGGCGCGGAATACCACGGCTACTCCGCCGATGTCACCCGCACCTTTCCTATCAGCGGCCGATTCTCGCCGGAGCAGAGGGAGATCTATGATATCGTTCTGAAGGCACAGGACTCCGGGATTGCCGCGTGCCGCGCGGGGAGCAATTTCTTCGCCCCTCACAGAGAGGCGGCGGCCATCATCGCGGAGGGGCTGACGCGCCTTGGCATCATCGGCAAGCCCGTGGATGCCAGAAAATATTTTCCTCACGGCACATCGCACTATCTTGGGATCGATGTTCACGATGTTGGGCAGATGGGGACGCTGAAGCCGGGATCGGTGCTGACGGTGGAGCCCGGAATCTATATCCCGGCGGGGAGCCCGTGCGACCCGAAGTGGTGGAACATCGGCATACGGATCGAGGATAATATCCTTGTCACCGATGGCGCGCCGGTGAATCTGTCCGGCGCGCTGGAGCGGAAGGCCGATGATATCGAGCGGCTGATGCGGGATGGAGCGAAGTAGCGCGGCCGGTGGATGTTTGATCGAGGAAAAAAACATGAATAAGATTTACGTCATCGACGGCTATAACGTCCTCCACGCGGCAACGGAGCTGAAGCGGACGCTTGATGCGTTCGGCATCGATAAGGCGCGGGGGGATCTGATGAACGCCATCGCCACATTTGCCGAACGGAAGAAATGCGACTGCATTGTTGTGTTCGACGGCGTGGTGGATGAGGGGAATCTCTCCACGCGTGTCAGGGTTCTCTCCAGCCGCACCCGTTCCGCCGATGATATCATCAGGGAATATGCACGGGAGAACGGGCGGAACCTGGTGGTGGTCTCCTCCGATCTGGAGATCATCGGGACTGCCCGCGCCAATATGGCGATGGTGGTCTCCTCCAGGGATTTCGCGTCGGAGCTGACGCTTGGCACGCATTCAAGAGGGCTGGTTGCCCCGCGCGGCGGCTCCGCCCGGCCGCACAGGATAGCGGAGATCCGGGAGCGCTCGGAGAAGCCGAATGCGCTTTCGGAGGATGATGTGGACGAATGGAAGAAGCTGTTCGGGATGTGATGGGATAAAACTCATCGGCGACGACCTCCCGTGAGGGGAAGCCGTCGCCGTAACTCCTGCTCACTGCCCGACCCTGAATGCCGACAGGCATCACGGCCCGGCGTCCATGGTCGTCGGGTGGTATATGCCGGGGTTCCGATGGGCTGCATCGTCTCCCCGGCAAAGAGAATTCTTAAGGGGAGGCTGGACCTGGACGCTGTCCAACTCTTCGCGGGCCGGCGCGGATAGCAATTCGTGGCCGAATAAGCGCCCGGCATGACCGCATTCGAGGCGCGGCTTCCTCTGGACTGGATGCCGCAGCACTTTCCTCCCCTCAAATCCGGCAATCCGCCGGAGCGTTCCTGAGATAATAACAGGCACATGTAGCGTCGTTGAGGGGGAAGTTGAGCTCTATCGTACCCCAACGACGGGAACCTGCTTCTATATGCGCCTGGGTTGGTATCGCTACCGGGCGTTTTGCCGGTGCCGCGGCCATTCCCGGCGCTGGCAGCGGCAAATCATCCCGTGGTTCCGATTCCCATGACCGCCGCTCGTGGTTCAGCAGCCGACGATCACCTTCCCATCACCCGCCAGCAGAAGCATCATCCTGATCCGTGTTTCCTTCGACTCGTTCCTGTAACGGTGGTCGAGCGCTTCGAATGTCTCAAGGATATCTTCCATCTGGTCGTTATTCTTCTGTGCCATGGTTGGGGCCTCTTGGTAAGGTTCGTAATCGATGATTTGTTTGGTTCTGAATCGATTTCAGTCAGTCTCGTCGCCGTGGACGAGAGGTATCGGCAAATACGAACCAACGGGGATGATCATCGGTATGCTGCCGAGTCGGATCGGAGGGGGCGGGAGCCAAGAAGCGCCAGGCCCCTCCGGTATCGGACTCTTACCTCGGGGTTGTTTCCCGGAGTCCGTGATTGTCAATGTGTGCCGGTCGATGGAAGGCTGTACCAAGGCCCCCATCAGTCGATTCTAGTTGATCTGTCCGCCGCCGTTGCCCGATGGCGGGCATGTGGGGTCGCAACCGCTGCCGGGGCAGGAAAGCCCGCCGTTGGAGAGGATGCGGTAGACATTTGGCGCCCCCTCGATGCTGGAGCAGCAGACCATGAACGCACGGTTCGAGAGGGTATAGCGATCGCACGGGATAAACCGGGTCATTGAACCGACCCCGATGCGCTGCACGCATGCTTCGGCGTAGACTTTTGTGGCAAGGCTGTTATCGCCGCACTGCTCGGGGGGGAGGCAGGGGGAGAATCCAAGCACGCTTCCCCGCTCCGCCGCGGCATGGGCGATGATTTCGTACAGCGCGGCGGTCGGCGACGCGTTGATGATCGAATCGGCACCCGCGAACCTGATGGAATCGGTGCAGATCACATATTCGGTTCTGCCGCCGGATGTGCGGAACGAACCGACGAGAGTATAGGTATCGCCAACAGCCGGTTTCTTGGATTCACGAATTCCGCCATTCGGATCAGGCTCCACCCAGATATGCAGCGGGAACGAACCGATAAACGTTGCGCCGGAACTCGGCGGAATGAAGGTTTGGGCAGAGAGCGAAGCAGAAATGAGAAGGGCAAATGAGAGGATGAAAAGGAGCTTCCGCATAGGGTGTTGCTTGATCTGAAAAATGGAACTGTTCTTAATGGTTTTGGATGTCGTCCATGCCACCACATTTGATCAGAACGTGATCGCATCGGACGAATACAAAGTTCGTCTAATCGCGTACCCGATACAATTACACTTTTGGGGAATGAAATGCGCGGAAGCCGAAGCTCAATCAGGCGTCTTTAACATTGAGGCGGGGGGTGAAATACTTGGCAAACAGCTCGGTATAGCTCCGGGTGCCGGTCTTGCGATGGACCGATGAGAGATGCTTCTTGATGGCATCCTCGGTGATGTTCAACTGATCGGCGATTTCCTTGTACGCGTGCCCCAGCATTCGTAACGCCACCACCCGGCGTTCCTGCATGCTAAGACCGGCGTCCATCGCCATGTGATAGAGCGTGTCGTGAAAGAGCCTGTCGGTCGGATGCGAGTAATGATATCTGGTGATCAGATCTGACAGCATGTAGATTGTGAAGGGCTCGATCGCCGAGAGCGTCTCCACGACTTGCGGGGAAAGGGGCGGCTTCGATCGCTCCCGCCAGAGGAAGATGGTTCCCAGGTAGGCCTGATCGTTATAGTAGTAGTCCATCGCCACCGGATCGTAGTAGGTGTCTACCGGCATCCCCTGATTGCGGAAGTTGGTGAGCAACCGCTCGGACATCTTGATCCCATCCTGATTTGATCCGCTCACCATCGGCCCGGCGGCTTCCACCGTGACCTTGTTGTCGAGCATGATAATCAGATCGGCGGTGTAGCTTTCGGGCTCCGCCAGGTTGCATCGGATGTTCACGTAAATGGAGATTCTGTCAACCTCCCCCAGTAACCCCATCAGGGCGCTGCGGTAGGTCTCCACCGCCATCTGAACATCGCTGGTCAATGGCAGGCGGTTCAAAAATTGAACTACCTTGGCAGGAATAATTTGACGCTCAACCAGCGCTGTCGTGGCTTGAATCGATTTCGGTTTGATCTCCTTCGGTCCCGGTATCACCCAGATGTGACGCGCCTTCAGCCTCCGCTGGAGAATCTTGGCGATTCCTTTCAGACTGTATCGAAGTCCGAACCTTTTTTCGATCCATTCCTGGATATCACTGAGGGTGGAAAGCTCGCCGGCCTGAAGCTTTTGCTTCAGTTCGCCAAGTTCCTCGCGTCCCAGACGCTGCGGTTGTGGTACTTCACTGATTCCATTCCCCAGTATTCCGCTGATTCCTCGCTCCTGGTAGATTCCCCACCATCGGCTGACACTCCGTAACGATAACCCCCCCAGCTCCGCCACCTGATCCAGGGTTCGCTCGGGATTCTCCTTCAGAAGTCGGAGCATCCGAACGCGCGCTTCCTTCCGCTCACCCTGATGGTTGGTCTCAAGGTGCTGAAGAAACTCCAGGCTCTCCTGGATATGTGAAGTCCGTTTACGCGACATATCGGCAGAAGCTCCAGGGGGACCGAATACTGTGCGATGATATCATGGATTGCTCGCACGAATATAAAGCGATTGACCCGCCCGTTTCCATGATTGGGCGGAGAAACGATGGTGCCGGGCGGAGCTCGTATACCGGTGAAGCAAGCGCTATGGGCCTATTTTGGAATTATAAGGCAAGCCCTGCCGGGAATTTGGGAAAGTATCCTTTGCGATCGCCAATTGCAAAGGAATGTAGCAGGAAATAGTGCGGATTGTAAAGAAAGATCATTTTGAAGAACTATTCTCGATCTGCCTCGCCGGCAATCAGCGCTCCGCGGTGCCGGTGGAACCGACGTCGGCCGGATTTCGGAGTAAGGATATTATCCCCTCGGCGCGCGCCCGATCCCCTTCGGCATCTCCTGCTCGATAACGATCTCCACCTCCCGCGAAAGCGCGCGCCCCTCGGGAAGATCGTTGTCAAACTGATCGCTGACCCCCTCGCCCGATGTGGCAAGCCGCGCATCGCGCACCCCCCGGTTGTTTAGCAGCAACTCCAGCGTCCTGGCCGCGCTCTCCGCCCGGCGACGGGAAAGATCGATGTTGCCGGCGTTGCTTCCGGTTCGGTCGGCATAGCCGGTTACCCTGATGCGCGCGCCGTTTCGGACCGCCGTGGCGATCTCCCGGATCACCCCCTGGTTTCGTCCGCCAAGCTCCGCGCTGTTGTAGTCGAATGGCAGCAGCGTGTAGGTGATCCGCTCCCGCGCGCTGTCCAGAGCCTCGTTCCTATCGACCACCCTGATGTTCCGTTCAATCACCAGCGGCAGCTTCGCGTTGCCGGTTGCAACGTTCCCCAGCGAATCCTCCACCGTCAGCTCCGCCTGGAGCGATGTCTGCATGATCCCCGCGCGGTCGCTCGTGATCTGCCAGTTGATGTTTGGTGCAAGATCGCCGGTGTCCAGGCTGGAGTACCGGCCGATCGTATCGGCGTCGCGCGTCAGCGTGATCTTCCATCGCTTTACGCCGGCGCCCGCCGTAAACTTCGGGTCCATCGCTATCAGCGGCGGCTCGAAATCGCGCCTGGTCCGCTCCATGACGATGGGGCTGGTGACGCCGCGCGATCCTGTCACCTCCACGCGACGGTTTTCCGCGCGACCGTCCTCGCTCTTCTCATTTGCCCGTTTCGGAGCGGCTCCCTCCACGGCGGTCGATACGCGCGATGTATCGATCCCCCATATATCGGCCAGATAACGACGGATGCTTTCGGCGCGGGCGCGACCGAGCGTTGCCGGCTCCCCTTTCGATGTCAATCCCCCGAGCGTGATCGCCGCGGAGGGCGTTTCCCGCAGCCGCGCGCCGAGAAGATTCAACCCCTCGTAGTGAATCCGCATCGCGTCCAGCCCGGCCAGCGAGTCGGCGACGAAGCGCCCTGTCTCATCGCGCGATATCATCCTGTAGCGCGACGGAATGGCCGATGACCCGCGATCGAAATAGACAGTCCCCAGCATTCCCGATCTCCGCCGGTAGAGCACCTCGTAGATATGAACCGTCGCGGCCGGCAATCGGTTGTTTGCCTGATCCACGCTGTAGAGATCGATCGCGGCGGTGACCGCGCCGGAGCGTTGCGACGGCGACGGCGGGCTTGTCCGCGCAACCGGCGGTGGAGGCGGTGCGGCAGTGTCGGAGGCAAGGTCGAACATCACCCCGGCTCCCATGGTGATCCCGAGCGCGTGCCAGTTCCGTTCGTTGAGGAGCGAGGGGAGGTCGTAGCGGAGCGAAAGCTCGGGGAGGACCAAAATCCGTTTCGAGAGGGGGAGCATGTAGGAGATGTTTGTGAAGAGACCGAATGTTCCGGGAGAGAGCGTGAGATGTTCCCCTTCGGTCATCGTCACCTCGCTACGGCCGCCGCTGAACCGCGTGGTCCCGCTGGTGATATCGTCGGTCTGTGCCACGGTCGCCGCAAGCCTGTATCCCGCCGATATCCCGAA
>JBDSJW010000145.1:0-4926 GCA_039917235.1 Kapaibacterium sp. (SeqCode)
CGCCGCCCGCTACGGTCGCGGCGATGAACATCAGGGAGATCTGCAACTCCTTGTGGAGATACGAGCGCGATCGGGATTTGAGATTGCGATCGAGGATAATGGTGTCGGCATGGACCGTACGCGCGGATCGGCGAAAGGGACGGGACAGGGGCTAGCGCTCCACAGCACGATGATGGCGGTCGTGGGGGGCTCACTCTCGGTGGAAAGCGCTCCGGGACGGTATACGCGCGTGCTCCTCCGGCTGCCGATAGAGAGGGGAAAATGATGAAAGTGAGATATCCGCTGATCCTCCTTCTGCTCCTGGTCATTATGCCGCCCGGCCGCGCGCTGGCGCAATCCCAAAACGATTCATCAGCCGCGTTCCATCTTCAGGATACGCTCTACGTGCTCGATTCCACCTATCTGGAGATCGATATCGATCATCAGGAGATCTATCAGCATTACCGCGGCGGGACAATCGACACATTTCTCTGCTCCACCGGCAACCCCGATCTCCAGGATGGCGAGGCAACGCGACCCGGCATCTTCACGATCAAATCAAAAGAACGAAAACATATCTCCAGCCAGTTCGATGTGCCGATGATCAACTGGATGCCGTTCGACGGCGGAATAGGAATTCACGCGCTGGAGGGAAAAGGCTATTATAATTTTCTCGGATATCAGGCATCATCGCACGGCTGCGTGCGCGTGAGCAGGGAATCATCGGAGGATTTATTTATTACGGTGCCGGTCGGAACGGTGGTCTATGTCCATCAGAAAAACTCCGCGCGCGCCGTGGCGTTTACGTATGCAAAGGAAAAGCCCCGCTCGATAACTCCCCGCGATGCACGACTCCTCCGAAAGCGCCTGGAATCCGCCGTGGCGGGTCGCGCGGATGATCGTTCACTACGGGAAAAGCTGGCGATTCCTGCGGGTGGAAAATTAGGAATAAAGATCGATGTGGTTCCCCGACAGGAATAATCGCGAAAGAAAAAACTTCGCGACGATACGCCTTATCTCATAAAAAACTGCCCCCCCCGGATCATGGAAATGGCAGTTGGCATATTCGTCCATCGGATCACCGGGAAATATTATTTCCCCTTCAGCACGCGAAACTCTCCAAGGCGATGATCATGAATAATATCGTTCAATTCCTGTTCGATATTCTTAAATCGCCGCCGCGTGCCGCAGTTGTACATCTCGATGATCGGATCCTTATCCAGGATTTTGATAAAGAGCTCCTCCGCCTTCGGTGACGCGGGGAGCGCGGCGTACTGTGCGTAGGTCATCCGCAGAAACGCCACGTTCGCGTTAATCCCGCGGTTATCGAGGAGATATCCGTCGGCAAGTTGTGTCGGCAGGATATGCGCTGTATCGCCTCTCAGATCGGAGGGATCGGGATAGGAGATAATCTGCGTGCGGTCGTCGGAAAGGATTACCGGAACATTGTTCCGGTAATCCGCGCGTGTGGTATAAACGATGGTCGGCGGCGGAGAATAATCGACCTGCGCGGTGGCGCAGCCGGAGAATATTCCCATCGCGAGGATCAGGATTATGAGCTTCATGTCAATCACCGATTGATGATAACCGCGTGAGAGAATGTCCCCGACTTCGATCCCGCCACAACCCTGTACGATCCCGATGGAAGGCCGGAGATATCGAACCTGATACGTCCTCCCACCTGCTCCCCCATCCCCCGGCTCAGAACAACCACGCCATTGATATCGACGATCGAGATATCGCGCACCCCGGAAATCGCCGGAGAGATATCGACGAATAATTCATCCTTCGCCGGCGATGGAAATACGTTCAGCGCCATGGCCGGAGCCACCGGATCGGCATCAACGCCGGAGGGGCCCTGCCGGACCACATTTACGTTGAGAGCATAGGTGCCGGTGGTGCCGGAGAAAATCGGCTGCACCTTGAAGAGCATGCTCCGCCCCCCTTCCACGCGCACCACATCGGTGGCATCATCGAACACCGCGGACCACCCGCCTCCGGCATTTTCCATCACCGAGACATCGTTGGTGTAGCCGCCGGCTTCATCGTTCTGGCTGTCATGAACGCGCGCGGTTACATCGTACCAGTATCCGGCCGGAAGATCGACGCGATAGAAATCATTATCCTCGCTCACATGCAGATTGGCCCCATCGGTCCCGGCGGTCGCGTTGTCGCCGCTGAAATGGAGATCGAGCGCGGCGGCCTGCGCGGAGGAATTATCAGGCTCGTAGCGATCGGCAACGAGCAGCGCCGGAAGTATCTCGATGATCATCGGGTTGCGGTAGGTGGCCGGGTTGACGATCTGCAAATCGCCACCACCATTGTTGCTGAAAAAGGCGAGCATATATCTCCCCGGCGGAACGTTCAATGCCCTGCCGGTAAATGAGAGGCCGTTTTTCCAGTGAAAATCCGCGTCGAGCTGAAGGCCGGTCAGCGCCGTCACCGAATCGATATAATCGCCGTTGAGATTATAGAGATAGGCGACGATGCTCCCCTCGAACGGACCACCGGAACGATTGATAAAATCGGCCTGGATATGAAACGGCTCCCCCGCGTGAATTGCGACAGGGCTGAGAACCGCGTCGGAATACATGCTGAGATCAGTTCCGTAATCCGCCGCATCAACTTCGAGCGACGTGGCATTATTGAACGATCCCTTGTCGATCGCCACCCATTCCTTCCCCGTGGCCCGCGCGTACACACCGATGGAATATGTCCCCGGATAAACGCCGAACAGCGTATCGACAAGCGTAAGCCCGTTGGTATAATGGGAGTTTGCCGGAAGATTGTTTTCGTGCTGAATGCCGCCGAGATATTTGATAAACGTGCCGGTATTATCGAAGAGCGCGGCGCAATAATCACCGGAAAACGGCGCCGTGCCGCTGTTGACGACATCAAATGTGACGATTACCGCTCCGTTGGCGGTGGCGGGGTTGGGCGATGCGCTCAGCGCCCCATACATTTTCATCGATGTCTGCACGGTGGTGGAAACGCCCGGAGCAATGCCGATCACCGCACCCTGTCCGTCGCTGTAATTTCCGCTTCCGCCGCCTGTTCCAACGCCTTCCGGGGCAAGACTCGAAAAGAGGAAATAGCCGTTGTATTGACCATCCCAGCCCCAGTTGATATGGAAAAACTGATCCTGATATCCATCGCAGACAAATGAATGCCCGCCTTCATCGCTGAAACCGTGGTATTCCACCGGACGTGCCGCATCCAGCTCGCCACGAATCATCGATGCCCATGAATTATCATCATAATCCTTTTTCTCCACCATCCGCGCCGTTGCCTGATAGCCGAAATATTTCTTTAATGCCTCGGCCGCGTCCTGCGGATAGGCGCCGCTGCCGCCGGTTGCGCCCGGCCCGTATGTCATATTGCAGGAAACTCCGACATCATACATCAACCGCGCGACGGCCGTGTTTGCCTCGCTGACGCGGTTCGGCATCGCATTCCAGTCGTATGTGGAATTGGCGAAATTCGCGTAGAGCGAACCGTATTTATCCTGCGAATAGCTGTGATCTCCCGTGCCACGCGCCGGATAGCCATGATATTTCATGATCTGCGAAAATGCCGTGGCAACACACCCGGTAACGGTCCGCTCTCCGGCGGCGGCATCGTATGGGCAGAGATCATTGTAATATGGCGACTGATTCCAGGTCGTTTTTACGAGCGGGCCAACCGTTGCAACCGACGCAAGCGATCCGCTCCCATCGCGACTTTCCAGTTTCCGCCACATCGCGGTTGTCCCCGCGTCGGCATTTCCCCCCTTTTTAATTACCGCAACTATCTGGCGCTGATACAACGACATCCACCATTTGAATTCCGGCGATGGATGCTTGATTGAAATATTCCCCTTGGAGGAATACGCAAGGATCGGCGCAACGGCATCATCCCCCGCCACGATCACAAAGCCATTATCTCCCACCACATTGAACGCATAGTAGACCGTCTGCGAATCGATGGAAGTAAGGCCGGCGCGGCATTCATACGCAAGCGAAAGCATCGGCGAACTCTGTATCGCCCTCTCATTTTTTCCGTTGTGCGACGACGCGTAATACGCAAAGCCAGCACGCTCGGCTCTGATCCGATCAACAGGCTTTGCAAAAGCACCGGCGGCGCTGAACGCGGCGACAATGCAGACGAGGATTATCCGGGAATTAACGCCGGATGTGATGTTGGACATATGACAGGCAATAAATGGTAGAAACGGTTATGTATGATATCGCCGAGAATAGGGGGATTGGGATTCCGGTCGCAAGGTACTGGTCGGTGAGAAGTTCAAAGATACATCAACAACTCTTTTCGGTAATGCGTGGAGTGTTACGAAACGAAAATCGCGTTCCGCCGGATGACCACGGCCTCCGGGTTACGGACATCATCGCCGGTAACACTTTGGAGAGTGGGGAGTAGATAGGTGAAGCAAAGAAAGAGTGAACAGGCGTATCGACAACTCATGAATCTCTATCACCAGGGAGCGTGTATGGAAAGGCCAATCGGCATCAACCTGCTTGATCAAATTCAGATAGCCACCTCCTGCACCGCAAGTTGGGAGGAAATGGCCGGAAACGACCGCACTCGCCACTGCTCGCAATGCGATCTTAATGTCCACAACATCTCGGCAATGACTTCCAGGGAAGCGAAAACACTGATCTCCAGCGCCGAGGGACGGATCTGCGTCAGGCTTTTTCGTCGCGCCGACGGGACGGTGATAACGCAGGATTGCCCGGTGGGGCGGCGCGCATCGCGCAAACGGTTTGTCCGCAGTATGCCGTATATCGCGGCCGCGGTTGTGGCGCTGACCGGAGCAACAACCTGGTACTCCACCGCCGGACGTCATACAAACGGTGGAATGGCCCTCCCTTTCATGCAACGCGAGAGGGTAACGGCTACGGTGGGAGATACCGTCTACGTGCCGTCCCCCCCCGATACGACGCGGATTGATAC
>JBDSJW010000146.1:0-4329 GCA_039917235.1 Kapaibacterium sp. (SeqCode)
AGTATAACATCGAGGGGAATCCGTTCCCCGACTACATGGAGTACGCCCGCGCCCTCCGCCCGGCGCAATGCACGCTTGTCCCCGATGCTCACGACGCCTTCACCAGCAATGAGGGATGGAATCTGGAGAGAGACGCCGAACGCCTGCGGCCGATCATCAGCACGCTGAAAAGCTACGGTTGCCGTGTAAGCCTCTTTATGGACGCCCTTACCCCACATCTGGAGATCGCGGCGGAGCTTGGCGCCGACAGAATCGAGTTGTACACGGAGCCGTACGCCGAGGCATTTGCGAAGGGAAATGGAGCGATGGAGGTTGAACGGTTCGCGGAGACCGCGCGGCAGGCGAGCGGGCTTGGACTGGGAATCAACGCCGGCCACGATCTGAATCTGGAGAATCTCCCCCTCTTCACCCGATCGCTGCCGGAGCTGCTGGAGGTTTCAATCGGCCATGCGCTGATTGCCGATGCGCTGGAGTTCGGCCTGGCCGATACGGTGCGGCGCTATCTGGCGGCGCTGACCGTGCCACAGTAAATACCGACCGATCTGCCACACTGCAATGCGCGCCACGGCTTGTTTAACGGCGCGCCGGTCGGCCAATCGCCGCGCCATCAAAAAAGCCTGCAATTTATCGTCAAAAAGCCGATTTAATTTCTGGCACTATATATGATATTCCTTATCATGTAGATGTGATCGAACAGCTATCAATTATGAACAGCGACCTCCATCCGGGGGAATATTGAAAAGGCGGAGAGGATATGAACGGGAAAAAGATACTTCAACTTGCAGTGATGGCCGGCATGATGATCGCCGCCGCGCAGAACGGCATGGCGCAGAAGGTGAAGATCAGCGGAACGATCCTTGGCAGCAACGGACAGGCGCTCCCGAACTCCTATGTCAACCTTACGCGACCCAATCTTCAGCACCCGCTGATGAGCGTTCAGGCGGATGAGAACGGAAACTTTACGCTTGCAACCGACGCCCAGGGCTTGATTGTGCTGGAGTTCAACGGCCCCAATCACTCCACCTATACCGCAGCCGCGGTTGTTGACGATACGCTTACCACGTCGATCGCCGTGCGCCTTGAGCCGAGAAAATATCTGACCAGCATCGACAGCATCGGCGTGATAGGGGAGTTCAATGGCTTCAACTATCACGAGGCCGTGACGCTTGAGAAGATGGAGGATGGCTGCTACATGGCCGATATCCCGGCGACATCGCAGACCTTCTCCTATCAACTGGTCGGGCTTGTCAACGACCGGAGCATCGAAAACCCATGCGCGGAAAAATTTACGCTGGCTCCGAACGATGGATTTGTATCGGTGGCCGACGTGGTGGATGGCAAAGCGCGCGTGATATTCGATCCGGAACAGATCGCTTCCACAAGCAGGAAAAGCTCCGCCGTGTACGATGATCCCCGCATCGAGCAGATCTCATCGATCTATCGCGCAATCCTCGATCATCGCGAAGCCTATAACCAGGCGCTGACGGAGAATCGGATCGCCGGCAAAAGTCTTTCGCTCTTCTCCTACAACTGGACGCGCGAACTGGATGGGCTTACCAAGATGCTCGCAAAGGAAAAGGATAGCGTGGTGCGCGGGATGCTGCTGGTCAGCTATCTGGAGCTTGGACAGCTCGGCGCCGTCAAGCAGATGCGGCCGGTGATGGTCAAATGGTCGCTCGCAACGATTCCCCCCGTCTCCCCCCTCTGGTCGATCAACCCGCGATTGATTACGCTGGCGATCGAGAAGAGCGGAGTCGAGGATTCCACATATCAGGATTATCTGATTCAGGCGATCGACGGACAGAGCGATCCGAACATCTCCGCGCTTCTTCTGTACGACGGGCTTACCGTTGCCTACTCCGCGAAGGATGATGAAAAGTCGCGCGTTTATTACGATCGCCTTACCAACCAATTCAGCTCATCGCGCTACGCCGCGATGGCGCGCGTCCAGTTCACGATTGCACGCGCCGATACCGCCGATACACAGAAAACTTCCCTTCATTAGTCGGCCGCTCTTCTCTGGCAAAGACGGATAATGTATAGATGTGGAGCCGCGATATTCCCCGTAACGGAGCATCGCGGCTTCCGCGCGTCTGGCCCCGGCCATCATATTTGGATGGTTGTCTGATATCGCCGTATGTTTTCCCCCCGTCTGATCAAAACCGTTCAACATGAGCTATTATCACACAATCCATTTTACGCTCGCCGAAGCGCAGTCTCTCCTCCCCGATATCGTGGACAGAGTCACGCGCATGCGCGAACTCAAACGCCAACTTGATGCAAAGGGATATGATATTCGGATGCATCGGCATTTCGGTGGCGTGGGAGCAAATGGACTGAAGGCATTTCCCGATCAGATGGAGGAGTTGATCCATCTTTTTCAGGATCTGAACACAAAGGGAATAGTGCTGAAGGATATCGAGCAGGGGCTGATCGATTTTCCGAGCATCCGCCGCAACGGCGAGGAGGTCTATC
The DNA here is from genome assembly GCA_039917235.1 of Kapaibacterium sp. (SeqCode). GTDB lineage: Bacteria > Bacteroidota > Ignavibacteria > OLB7 > OLB7 > JAFDZV01. The sequence continues at coordinate 2,476 of JBDSJW010000146.1, forward strand.
TCTGCTATATGCTCGGCGAGCCGAAGATCGAGTACTGGCACCGGATCGCCGACGGATTCCGCGGACGCGAAAGCCTGGAGACGCTCTGATGTTCCATCACGAGCGGCCGGAACGAACATCGCCATGATCTACCTGGACAACAGCGCAACAACGCCACCGGCTCCCGAAGTAATTGAACGGATGAACCGCTGGCGCGCCATGAATTTCGCCAACGCCAGCTCCGCGCATCGCGGCGGACAGAACGCCCGGGTTGTGCTGGAGGAATCGCGCGACCGGCTTGCGAACGCGCTCGGCGCCGAGCCGAAGGAGATCATTATCACATCCGGCGGAACCGAGGCAAATAACCATGCGCTGAAAGGCTATGCGCTGAATTATTTCGCGACGCGAAAACAATGGCCGGCGATCATCACGGCTCGCACGGAACACCACGCAATTCTCCATCCGGCGGAATTTCTGGCGCGCATGGGAGCACCGATCATCCATCTCGATGTTGATGCGGAAGGACGCGTCGCGCCGGAAACGCTGCGGAATACGCTGGCGGAAGCGAACGCGGAGGCGCCGCTTGTCACCATCATGCACGCCAACAACGAAACCGGCGTGATCAACCCGATTGCCGAGCTTGGGGCCGTAACGCACGCGGCCGGCGGAATTTTTCATACCGACGCGGTCCAGACATTCGGCAAGCTGCCGATCGACGTAGGCGCAGTTGGTGTCGATATGCTTTCAATCTCCGCCCACAAAATCCACGGGCCAAAAGGGATCGGCGCGCTTTATGTCAACAGGAATCTGGAACTGGAACCGCTGATCCACGGCGGCGCGCAGGAACGGAACAGACGCGGCGGCACTGAAGCGGTGGAGCTTGCGGTCGGATTTGAAGAGGCCACGACGCTTGCATTGCAGGGACTGGCGGAGAACGGCGCGCGGATAAATAAGCTGGGAGGATTGCTCCGCTCGCTTCTCTCCGAAATTGACGGGATTTATTTTGTGACGCCGGAGCGCGACGCAATGCCGAATATCATCAACGTCACGTTTGCGGACGCGGGGAAGCTGGATGGCGAGGGATTAATTGTGGGGATGGATCTGCTGGGCGTCGCGGTTTCCAACGGCTCCGCGTGCACATCGGGGAGCATCCAGCCCAGCCATGTTCTCTCGGCGATGGGCCTTCCCGCCGAACAGGCGAAGGCCGCCGTACGATTTTCCCTGAGTCGCTACACCACCGAATCGGAAATCCGCGCCGGAGCCGATGCGCTCCGCCAGGTGGTGGAACGGATGCGGCGGATCGGGAGATGATTTTTCCGTATGATGAAATTTAAGTTTACGAGCGATCATCGCGAAAAAAGATCCTCACGATACATCACCGCGCATCTCCGAATTATTTGCAGTACGCGTTAATCAGCCCATCAGCCCCGATCGATCCCAGCGATTTCGCTTTTTTCAGATCATCGCACGCGCCATCCCTGGAGAGCAATTCCTTTGCATAACCGCGAATCATATATGCCGGCGCCGATGTTCCATCAAGCTCGATGGCTTTTGAACATGAACTGATTGCGCGGTTGAGAACGTCCTCGCCACCGGATGTTCCCGACGCAACCGGAAACGCGGCCCCCTGCATCTGACCGTTTCGCGATACGATCCCCAGCGTGAGGATATTCAGCCGCCCCCGCCCCGCAAGATTGACATAGGCGATTGCGCGGTTGATATACGGTCCGGCCAACACAGGATTGGCAAGAATGGCGCGATCGAAATCCTCAACGGCATTCTGGTCCCTTCCGGTGATCAGATAAATAATTCCCCGATTGCTGTATGGGATATCTGCCACGGGAACACCATACTCCGATTCCAGCGTTATCGCCT
>JBDSJW010000147.1:0-23446 GCA_039917235.1 Kapaibacterium sp. (SeqCode)
GTGACGCGGATCTCGTCGGTGATCTCCAGCCCATCGCATCCCTCAAATTTTTTTTCGGCGAGAAAGACCTGAGCATCGCCCAGAAGCTCCTTCTGATCATCCGCCGGCAGCCGTTGATAGAGAGGAAAATTCCGCTTGACGATCTCCAGCCACTCCGCCGGGAAGGGCTGTTCGCGCAGTTCCGGTCGGTGTCGGCGTCTGAAAAATCCAAACATGCTTACGTCGCTGAATAGTGAAGGAAAACGTTTGCGGCATCGGGCGATAGGCCGGCCGGACGAATCATTTCGGGCAAGCTGAATATATGACAGCCCGTCCATTTATTATCGGTGCCGGCATGTCGGATCACGAATGGGGGCGCGGGCGGGTCGTGCGATGTTCCCGCAATCGATCCCCGTGAAACGGCGCAGCCCCGGCGAAGAGGCCGGGGCTGCATACGATCGGAAGATTTCGAGGGGGGATCAGAATGGGAGATCATCATCCTGAATATCGGTTGTGCTGGGGGGCACCTGGGAATAGGAATTGGACGATCCGCTGCTTGCGGACGATCCGCCCGATGCTCCACCGGAAGATGCGCGAGCCGGGGCGCCATCGGCATCACCGCCGCGCGAGCCGCTATCGAGGAAGGAGAAATCGCTTCCGTTGATTTCGGTGATATAACGGGTCTGGCCTTCCTTATCGTCATACTTCCGGGTCTGGATACGACCTTCGATATAGATCTGGCTTCCCTTCTTCATATACTGGCTGATGATCTCTCCGGCCTTGCCCCAGAAGACAATATTATGCCATTCAGAACGCTCAACCATATTACCTTCCTTGTCCTTATAGCTCTCATCGGTAACGAGTTTGAACGTACAGACGGGCTGTCCATTCTGTGTATACCGAAGTTCGGGATCGTTCGGCTGGATACGACCGATCAGCATAACCTTGTTTAGTCCTCGTGCCATGGCATGGAGCTCCGCTGAATGTTGAGAGTGAAGTTGGGTAGTATTTCGTACCCCGTCAATTTAGGCCGGCGGAGGTATAAATGCAATACACGCACATCCGACACCGGCAAGATACAACGTCGTTTGATGAGATGGAGACGAAAATCTCCGCTTTTTCGTGCTGAAACGCCGATTTGAAGCGTTGTAGGAGATTGATTCAAACGCTTACGAACACCCCCCTAAACGAAAAAAATTGTTGCCTGAGTCTACCGCATACCGTATTTTTCTCAGGATTTGAAGAGATGCGGCAAACGTGATCTCCTTTGAACCCGCTCCAGACCTGAATCGACTTACCATACGGGGACGCATCTCAAACCCTTCTCTACCGTTTTCCAAACGCTTACAATTTTGATCACTGACGCTTGGACCTAGCGCGTAGTCCTAATCACTCTCTACGCGTGGCGGGGCGTCGTTACTAATCGAAGGATAAAAAATTTATGAGCTCAAACGTTGGAAAGTATAAAGGCAACATCGTTCAGGTGCTGCTTTTCATAGGCGTGCTTGTAGCGGCAACCTATGGCTTCGAGACGTTCGTGATCAAGCCGGCCTTCAACACGGCAATGGTGAGCCTCTTTGCTCCACCAGCCGCAAAGGCTCTCACTGGACACGATTCCATCCAGATGGGCGAGTTCATCCTTGACCAGACATCCCGGGCAAAGGGGCTTGGCAAGAATGGTGAGGGTTATGACAAGGGCGCAGGAGAGTGGATCGTGAAGGCCGACAAGCTTGGTGAAGAACCGATTCACATCAACCCGTGGATGACCTTCGGAATCTTCTGCATCTTCTTCGGATTTATCATCGCGGTGATTGTGACCACGATGCTGCCGAGGCAGATTGGATACATATCGAACAAGATCGAACGGGAAATCGACAACACGGTCGCCAGAATCGACGAGCAGACCGGCGACAAGATCTCGCGCGAGGAGATTGAGCGGATCACCGCTTCCAACTCGAAGGATGATCTCAGCCCGATCGCGAAGCAGTTCGGCCCCGTGATTGTCTCGGAAATCGAGGACGTCCGTGCCGCCAACAAGTGGAAGAAGGCCAAGTTCCTCGTTACCAAGGGCCTCCGCCTTTACATGGTGCGTCACTTCGCCGAGAAGTACGCGAACAATGTGCAGGGATTTGCCTACGGTGGCGCGGCACTCCTTATCGTGATCATCGGTATCCGCGGTCTGAAGTTCATTCCGCCGACCCAGCCGTCGATCCTGCTTGCGGCAATCACGCTGGAGTTCGCACTCCTCTCCCTCCTTGCCGTCACCCTCTTCTATACCGAAGAGGAGCAGCGCATGGATAAGCTGATGCGTAACCTTGAGGAGAGCTCCGAGGGACAGAAGTACGAGTTGATCAACCTCGTCCGCACCTCGCAGCAGCAGCAGCGCGATCTTGCCTCGATGGTTGACTACATCCAGCGCCAGACCGACAACCTGCAGCGCATGGCAGATGCACTCACCGGCGCAAACCGCGAGTACATCATCCAGGTTGCTCAGCGCGCCGTCGCGGAATACGTTACCGCCGAGACCAGCGCGGAGATCACCGAGAAGGTGATCCGCGAGAAGATCGACGCGGCTCTCGGACAGATGTTCGGCAACAACAATCGCCAGATCGAGGGATAGTAGTGAGGGCACAGGCCTCGATCTATATCGTATGAATGGAGAGAGCCGGTATGTACATGTACATACCGGCTCTCGCAGTATATGCCCATTGCTCAGCCCACACATCATCCCCCCCGCAGCCATCTCTCGGCTTCGGCCACGTCCGGCTGCTCCATCCATCGCATGCCATCCACATTCCGCAGCCATGTCATCTGTCGCTTGGCGTACCGTCGCGTTGATTGCTGGATCATCGTGGTCATCTCCGCCCCACCGATCTCACCGGCGATATGCTTCAGCGCCTCCGCGTAGCCGACGGTTTTCAGCCCCGGCGATGACGCGGAATATCCCGCGGCCAGCAATCCCTCCGTCTCCGCGATCAGCCCCGAGGCTATCATCTCCAGCACGCGGGCGTTGATTCGTTCGTAAAGCATCTCCCTGGGAGGTCCCAGCGCCAGATATCGCGGAGCGTACGGCAATTGCGTCTCCGCCTGGGCCGAACTGAACCGGCTGTACGGAACGCCGGTCTGATACCAGCAGCAGAGCGCGCGAAGGAGTTTGACGTGGTTGTTCGGTGAATGCGCGGACGCGGCAACGGGATCGATCCGCGCAAGCTCGTTGTACAGAATCTCATAGCCCTCGCTGGCGCCCCGTTCGGCAAGGCGCGCAAGGATTTCCTGATCCACCGTGGGGGCGGTAAGCCCCTCAAACAGCGCTCGGACGTAGAACCCGGAGCCCCCCACCACCAGCGGCTGATTGCCGCGATCCAGAATCTCAGCGATGATTTCCCGCGCGCGCGTGGCGTACTCTCCGGCTGAAAAAAGAATATCGGGAGTGATGATGTCGATCATGTGATGTGGCACCGCGCGCAGCTCCTCATCAGTCGGCTTGGCGGTGCCGATATCCATTCCCGTGTAGATCTGCCGCGAGTCAGCTGAAACGATCTCGATGGAATCGATACGCTCCGCCAGCGCAAGCGCCAGCCCAGTCTTCCCCGATGCCGTGGGCCCGGCAATCACCGGAATCATCGGACGTTCCATTTGCGACGTTCCATTCACGGCTTTCCGGGAGGATCCTCTCGCTCCCACGCATTACGGCCAATCAGCGGAACGAACTTGAATTCACCATAATCGTAGACATCATATTCGGCGGAATCCCCAAGCTTCATCACCACCTCCATCCTCTGCGCATCACGACCGCCGGTTGGGATGATAAGTCGTCCGTTCGGCGCAAGCTGCTTCAGCAGCGGCGATGGAATCGATGGGGCGCCGGCCGTTACCATGATCCGATCATATGGAGCATACGTGTTCCAGCCGAGCGTGCCGTCGCCGAGATGCGTTGCCACATTGCAGCCGACGCGGGTCAGATTTTCGCGCGCCTGACGGAGAAGATCGGCGTGGCGTTCAACGGTAAACACCTTCAGCCCCATCTCGCAAAGCACCGCAGCCTGATAGCCGCTCCCCGTACCGATCTCCAGCACTTTCATCCCGGGAACGGCCTCCAGCAACTGCGACATCCGGGCGACCGTGTATGGCTGGGAGATCGTCTGATTGCAGGCGATCGGCAGCGCGTCGTCGATATAGGCGCGGAGCTTGAAGGCGCTGGCGACGAACTCCTCGCGCGGGACGCGGGAGATTGCGCTGATCACCGATGGATCGGTAATGCCGCGCGCGCGGAGATCCTCGATCAATGTCTGGCGGGCGATGGAAAGGCTGCTCACGTATCGTTTCTGTGGATCGACCATCATTGGCTGTTGCGTTTTCCGGCGGCGCGGTTCGGACGTGGAGCGCGCCGCTCGGTGGATTCTTTTTGATTCTGTCTGAACTTGCCGGCGATCGCGCGGATCAGCCGGCGATCCTTTCTGTTGACCGTCACTTCCAGCGCCTCCATAAGCCGGAGCCGGATTACGTCAATCGACTGGTTGTAATGGAGCTTCCCCTCCATCGCGTAGCTTGTGCTGCCTGTTTCCTCGCTGACGATGATCACAAACACATCCGCCTGCTCGCTGATGCCAAGCCCGGCACGATGCCGCGTTCCAAGGAGCACATCGGCGATACGGGTGGCGGCGGAGAGTGGAAGCACCACGCGGGCAGAGCGGATCTGCTCGCCGGCGATGACAACGGCGCCATCGTGAAGCGGGGATTTCGGGTTGAAGATCGAGACCAGCATCTCCTTGGAGAGCATGGAATCGATCGGGACGCCGGTATCGAACGTCATGGAGATATCGGTGGTGCGCGTCACCACCATCAGCGCGCCGAAACGCCTGAGCGCCAGCTCCGCGGTCGCCTCAAGTATCTCATCGATCGCTCTGTTGATATCGTAGCGTTGCAACGGTGTAAGCACGCCGTTCCGGCCGATCAGCAGAAGGATTCGCCGCAGTTCCGGCTGGAAAAGGATGATCAGGGCGATCACCCAGATATCGCTCACCGTCTTCAGCATCCAGCTCAGCAGCTTCATATCCAGCGTCTGGCTGACGAAGCTGACCGAAAGAATCAGAAGCAGGCCGATGAAAATCTGCGCCGCGATCGTCCCGCGCATCAGCGCATAGAGGCGATAGAGCACAAAGGCCACGATGGTGATGTCGATGACATCGATCACCGTGACCCGCAGAAATCCTATCTGAAAGAGAAGTGGATTCGGCATGAGATGCTCGATAAGGAGAGCCGCGAGCGGCCTGAAGTTGCCGAATCACGGATCGGCCGGGCCTGACATTCCACTCGGAACGCTACACCCCGCCCATCACCCCGAAATCCTCGTACGCCTTGATGATCTCCTTGACCAGACGATGACGGACCACGTCCGACTTCTCGAAGTAGACGAAGCCGATGCCGTCGATATCCTTCAGGATATGTTCCGCCTGCACCAGACCGCTCTCCACATTCTTCGGAAGATCGATCTGCGTGAGATCGCCGGTGATAATTGCACGGCTGTTGGCGCCAAGTCGCGTCAGGAACATCTTCATCTGCATGGTCGTGGAGTTCTGCGCCTCGTCGAGAATCACGAATGCATTGTTGAGCGTGCGGCCGCGCATGTACGCCAGCGGAACCACCTCGATCCCCCGCTTCTCCATCATCCCCTTCAGCTTATCGCTCGGGATCATGTCATCAAGGGCATCGTAGAGCGGTCGCAGGTACGGATCGATCTTTTCCTTGAGATCGCCCGGAAGGAATCCAAGGCTCTCCCCCGCTTCCACCGCCGGACGCGCAAGCACCAGCTTGGTCACCTCCCGGTTCCGGAACGCGGCAACCGCCATCGCCACGGCCAGGTAGGTTTTTCCCGTTCCGGCCGGCCCGATCGCGAAGACGATATCGTTCTCGCGCACCTTGCGGTAGTAATCCTTCTGCCGCTCGCCACGCGCCTTGATAACGTTCTCCTTCCCGAAGAGGATCACCTCATCCAGATCCTGCCCATGAAGCTGATGTTCGGTGCGACCGCCGGAGACAAGATCGATGATCATCTCCACATCCTTCGGCAGCAGCGATCCGTTCCGCTGAACCGTGTAGAGCATCTCGTTGATGATCTTCTCGATGATGGCGGTTTCCGCCGGCTCGCCGCGCAGAATCACGGTATCGCCACGGACGGTGATCACCGTGTCGAAACGGCTTTCGAGGATATTCAGGTTGGCATCATTGAAACCGAGGAACGCGAGCTGATCGACCGCGCCCAGCTTGATCTTCTTTTCGACTATCTCCATGCGACCAAAGATATGTAATCGAACCGACTCATTCCCCGGCCACTCGGCCGGGGACCAATAAAAAGCTCCCCGGAACCTGACGTTTCGGGGAGCGGAAACACGTACGACTCTCGCATGTTACCATCACATGCCGCGGAAATGCTCTTAGCGACGGGCGCCGCTGCCTGCATCCTGCTGGTCAACCTGCTGCGTGCGCTCGGTGGCGACGCGACGGGTAGCCATATGATGGCGACGATAGTAGAGGCGCTCCGCCTTAAGCTCGGCATCGTTCTTCGGACCGGCGGGGGGGATATTCAGAACCTGTCCCGGATAGATGATATCAGGGTTGCGGATCTGCTCCGTGTTAGCCTGCCAGATCTTCGGCCACATAAACGGATCGTTGTAGATCGTTTCCTTGCCGGCGATGTTCCAGAGGCAGTCCCGATCCTTGGCCCACGTTCCAACAGTATACGTGCTGGTCTTCATGCGGCCGCGGATATCGTTGATCTGCTTTGCGATGTCGATGATCTTGTTATAGAACTCAGGAAGCACGGCGATCTTCTCACCACGCATCCCGTTGAGCTGGCGCTCCAGCGAGTCAAGCTCGCCACGCATCGCCGGCAGACGGTCATCGCCCATGCCGCCGATCTCGCGAACGCGATTCTCGATGCGTCCAAGACGCTCGCGGAAATTGCGGACGTCGGCCTCGGTTGCGCCCACAAGCGCATAGATCGCATCACGGCACTTCTGCGCGTCGTTGGCGAGCTGCGTCATCTTCGAGTTGAGGTTACCGACTTCCGTGTTCAGCGCATCAAGCTCGCTCTGAAGAGCGTTTGTGCGATTGGTGAACTCGGTGATGCGGACCTCGGCCTCGGCCTTTGTCAGGTCCTGATCCTGTTTATTCGGGTCTACCATCGGCGGCTGCGCCAGCGCGGGCATCGCGGCTAGAGCCAGCACCATTGAGAGGATAAATTTTTTCATTCTGGATATCTCCAAGTAGTTGCTTCGTTAGTGGATAGGGATTACCGCCGTGGCTTCGAGCTGCCAACGGCCTTCGAGGAGTCTGCCGACATCGGCTGCCAGTCAGGCCATACGTTCGGCCACTGTGCCAGCTTGCTCTGAACGAACTCCCTATCCTTGCTGCAACGATCCAGCTCCGCCTGACGCGATGCCATCTCCCCCTGCACGCGGCTTCTCTCATCCTTCTTCGAGCGGATCTGCCCCATTAATGTCTGCTCTTTCTGACGAAGCTCGCGCAAACGAGCAAGCTGCTCCTCCGTCACCTTTGCGGTGCAGCCTGCAAGCGCAACCATTCCGGCTACCGCTGCTACCAGCGCCCCATACCGCAATGATATTTTCATGAATCATCCTCCTCAATTGGGAATCGGTTATAAGAGTGTGAGCGTTCGTTCGCTGTCCCGGGCATCGGCGACAAGGAACGCGCCAACTCTTCTGTATTGATGCTGTTGTAAGACAATGCGTGATAACACAACGTGGGGGGATTCAGAGCCATTCACCAAAATATCATAACCTTATCATACCCGCGCACAAGTTACCAAAATTCGGGAATAATCGAGTATTTAGACATCCTGATAACGCAGACGCAACACGAGAAGTTAGTGGTTTCCGGCTGGAATGCCCGACAATGGTGAAAAACATGAAGCGGATATCGGTATGAGAATTCGTAGTTGCCGCGGTGGCGCGCGGCGCATCCGGCGTAATCGATCGGTCGCGTCCGCCCCGCTTATTCGTAGCGGAGCGCGTCGATCGGGTCAAGACGGGAGGCCTGCCAGGCGGGATAGATGCCGAAGAGGAGACCGATAAACGTACAGGCGCCGATGGATATCAGCACCCAGTCCCACGGGAACGGCGGCGTCACCTTTACCACGATGCTCATCAGCAGCCCCATTCCCAGCCCTATCAGAATCCCAATGAGCGCACCAAGCTGGCAGAGCGTCACGGCCTCCACCACGAACTGCGTCAGGATATTGGCGTTGGTTGCCCCCACCGCCTTCCTGATCCCGATCTCCCGCGTCCGCTCCTTCACCGATACAAGCATGATATTCATGATCCCCACGCCGGCCGCTATCAGCGCTATCACGCCGCACCCCAGCCCAAACTGCGAAACGTATTTGGTGAAGTTGCCGAACGTCTGCGATATCGATTCGTTCGTCGCGATCTCGAAATCGTTGGGCGCCCCCAGCGGCACGCCGCGGATCGAACGGAGTATCCCCACGGTCTGCCCTATCGTCTCCTCCATCGCGCTCACCGATGCCGAACGGATGCTGATGGTGAGCGATGTCGCCATCTCGTCAAAGAAATATTTCGCCGCGCTGGTGATCGGCACCAGGGCCAGATTGTCCTGGCTCTGCCCGAACACCGCCCCCTTCGCCTGCAATGTCCCAACCACTGTAAACCGATGTCCGTTGATGGCGATTGATTTGCCGAGCGGTGAGCCATTCTTGAACAACTTATCGGCCAGCTCCGCGCCGATCACCACCACGTCGGACCGCAACTGCACATCCTGCACCTCAATGGAGCGTCCCTGGTCCACAACGTAATCGTAGCTGTTGACAAACGATTCATCGCAGCCGTAGATCGATACCGATGGATCGGTGGATTCGGTGCCGTAGCGGACGATCGCCCCCATCGACTGATTGATAAGGCTGATATGTTCCGCCGTGGTCAGCCTCCGCTTCAGCTCCGTAGCCTGGCGGAGGGAGATATCCTGGCGATTTCTGAACCGCCGGTTGTTGTCGCCGAAGTTCACCGCGGGGTTCTTGGTGATAAGGAACGATGTCCGCCCCAGCGATTTCAACTGATCGTCCAGCTTCGCCTCGATCGCCCCCACGGCCGCCGCCACGCCGACAATCGCGAAGACGCCGATGGAGATGGAGAGAAGCGTCAGCGATGCGCGCAGCTTGTTCGCCGTGATCGAGCTCAGCGCCATTCGTACCGATTCGGAAATCTGCATTGAGAGGATGCCCCGCGATTATTCTGAACGCAACGCTTCCACGGGGTCCATCCGGGCCCCGCGATTTGCCGGGATGATGCCGGCCATCACCCCAACCACCACCGAGACAATCACCGCCACGAAGATCTGCGAAACGGGAATCGTCCGCGTCAGAAACGTGAGGCTGTATTTTGACTCAAGCCACCCCGCGCCGAAATATGCCGTTACGGCGGTGATGATAAACGCGATCACCGAGCCGGCCATGCAGAGCGCGATTGCCTCCGCCAGAAATTGCAGCAGGATGCTCCCGCGCGTCGCCCCCAGCGCCTTCCGTATGCCGATCTCCTTCGTCCGCTCCGTCACCGACACAAACATGATGTTCATAATGCCGATGGAGCCAACCAGAAACGACAGGCCGGTCATGGCAATGCCGACACCGTACACCACATAGCGAATCTGATCAAGCTGCTGGCGGAACGCCTCCTGCGTGTTCACCGCGAAATCGTTCTTCACGCCGGGCGCAAGCGAGCGCACCTGGCGCATCACCCCCTCGGTTTCATATCGCACATTCTCCAGCTTATCCCCCGTCCCCCCCGCCTTCACGTTGATGATGATCCGGGATTGATTGCCGTAGAGCGAGAAGAACTGCTTCAGCGGGATGATGATCTGATTGTCCACCATATCCATCCCCAGCGTTCCCCGTTTCGGCATCGTGGAGATCACAGTAAATGGTATCCCGTCGATCTTGACCATCTTGCCGATCGGATCGCCATGCGGGAAGAGGTTCTCCACCAGGTTCGATCCCAGCACGGCGACCGCCGCCCCGGTATTATCCTCCACTTCATTGAAGAACCGGCCGGCGGTAAGCGCTCCGCCAAGGAGATCGATATACTCATGTGTCACGCCCAGGATCAGCGTGCCGTTCAACTGAAGATCGCCGTACTGCACCTTATCGGCGCCGCGGCGGGCGGTCGGCACAACATATTCCGCGGTGCGGATCCGCTGCTTTGCCTTGAGGAATTGATCGTAGGTGATGTTGTTCCTGTTCCGCTGCTCCTGCCAGTCCTTGCCGGTCCAGTCCATCTTGTCAACATACAGGATATCGTCGCCGAAGATGGCGAGCGTCTGCTCCAGCGCGTTATCCAGCCCCGAGAGAAACCATCCCATCAGCAGCACCGTCGTGATGCCGATCACCACGCCGAGCGTCGTCAGCATCGCCCGCAGCTTGTTCGAGCTGAGTGCCGAGAAGGCCATTTTGATGCTTTCGATCAGCGTGTTCATGGTTGAGTTCCTTTGGGGGACGGAGGGATAGCGTTGGGGAGAGACGTTGGGAGGAACCATTCATGAATTCCCCTTACAGATGGCTCCCCCTCACCGACAGACGTCCTTTATAGACAGACGCCCTTGACAGCTATCAGGTATGGTTATTCCGCCGGGGCATCGACGGCGCCCATCTCCACGCGCGATTCGTTCGGCGCGTCGCTTTCGATGCGGCCATCGCGCACCCTGATGATGCGCGCGGCGTGGCGGGCAACATCCTCCTCGTGCGTGACGAGGATAATGGTGTTGCCCTGAAGCCACAGTTCCTCGAACAGGCGCATGATCTCCTCCCCCGTTTTCGAATCGAGGTTGCCGGTCGGCTCATCGGCCAGGATGATTGATGGGCGCGTTACCAGCGCGCGGGCAATCGCCACGCGCTGCCGCTGTCCGCCGGAAAGCTCGTTGGGACGATGGGTCATTCGCGATTCCAGCCCAACGTGCGCCAGCGCCTCCTCCGCGCGCTGCCGACGCTCCGCGCTGCCGACGCCGGAATAGATCAGCGGCAGCTCCACATTTCTGAGCGAATCGATGCGCGGAAGAAGATTGAACGTCTGAAAAACAAAGCCGATCTGCCGGTTCCGGATCTCCGCCAGTTCGGAATCCTCCATCCGCGAGACCAGTTCCCCGCTGAAGAAATACTCCCCCGAGCTTGGCGTATCAAGGCATCCAATGAGGTTCATCAACGTCGATTTTCCCGAGCCCGATGGCCCCATGATGGCGACGTACTCATTCTTGTTGATACTGAGCGTGACATCGCGAAGCGCATGGATAAGCTCCCCGCCCATATCATACCGGCGACCGATGCCTCTCAGCTCGATCACCGGAATCTCCCGGCCATTCTCCGCGGTTGTGCTGGTCGGCTCGGCCATCATTTCCCCTTCGGCGTAGTTTTGCTTCCCGTTTCCTTCGGCAATTCTGCCACATGCATCCCCTCTTCAAGATCCTTGGCGATTGCCTTGTAGCTTCCGCTCACCACTATCTCACCGGGCTTCAGGCCGCCGATGATCTCCACATACTGATCATCGCTGATGCCGGTGGTCACCTTCCGCGCCGCCACCGTATCCCCCAGCTTCACAAAGACGATTGGCTCCGGCCGGCTGTCCTTCGCGGCCCGCTCGATATTCACGTTCTTGGCCCCCTCCTGATCGGTCTCGCTCTTCGCCTTCTGCACATCGGTCTTCTTCTCGCGCGTGGTCACGGCTCCAAGCGGAACGGAGAGAACATCGGTCTTCTCCGCCGTCTTGATCGTGGCGAACGCGGTCATGCCGGGACGGAATCGCGCGTCGGGCTCCAGAAAACGGAGGCGCACCTCGAAGTTCGTGATCTGCTCCTGAGTCCCCACGCCGGCCGCCTTCGGCGAATTGGCGATGCGGCTGACCACCGCCTTGAACTTCTGATTCGGGATGGCATCCACCTCCACATCCGCGGTATCGCCGGAGTGGACCTGCACAACGTTGGTCTCCGAGACGTTCACCACCGACTCGATCACCGAAAGATCGGCGATGGTCATGATCTCCGTGCCGGTCATCTGGATTGCCCCAACTACTTTTTCCCCAAGCTTGGAGTTCAGCTTTGTCACCACGCCGGAGAGAGGCGCCACAATCGTCGTCTTGTTGAGCGATTCTGTGACCTGCCTGAGCGATGCCCGCGACTGCGCCACCTGGAATTTGGCCGCGTCCACCTCCGCCGCGCCGATCTTCACCTGCGCCTCCGCCGCGTCCAGCTCCTGGTTGGTGGCAAGCTTCTTCTCAAACAACTGTCGCACGCGCCCCAGATCCTGCTGCGATCGCATAAGCGATGCCTGCGATTGCGCCGCGCGTGCCTGCGCCGCCAGAATCCCCGCGGATGCCTCATCGCGCTGCGCCAGCATCGACTGCGGGTTGATCCTCACCAGCACCTGCCCCTTGCGGACAACCTGCCCCTCCACAACGCCGAGATAGACGATCTCACCGCTCACCTCCGGGGAGATCTTCACCTGCGTCTCCGGGTCGACAACTCCGGTGGCCGTCACCGTCTGCCGGATTGTTCGCGTGGTTACCTTCTGCGTCTCAACAATCACGGCGTCCGTCGCTCCCTTCTTCGCCATAACAATGGCGACAACCGCGAGCACGACAAGCACCGCGAGGATGCCGACCACAAGGCCGGTCCGGCGCTTCTTTTTACGGACGGGGGGCGCTCCAGGAGCGGCATCGTTGTTCAGCGGGACCCTTCCGGCCGTCGGGCTTCCGGGACGGGGATCACGTGTTGGTTTGGATTCGGTCATGCTCAATCGTCGCTAATTGATTGCGAAGTCATTATTCTACTGCACGGGGGGGAGGAAACTTATCTGCTTACTCACCAGCCTGATATCGCACCTCATAGAGCGCAAGGCGATAGGAAAACACAGCGTTCACCTGGTTGATCTGGGCGGTCAGGAACTGTGAGTTGGCAAGGAGGACATCGGTAAAGGAACCGGCGCCCAGACGGTAGCGCTCGTTGGCCGCATAGCGGTTCTGCTTTGCGCTGGCAACCGCCTTGTCGGCGGCGCGGAGCTGGCGTTCGGCCCCGTCAAGCCGTGCAAGCGTCTGCCGAAGATCGGAGCGCGCCTGGATCTCCAGACGCCGGAGATCGATCTCGGCGCTCTGGCGATTTGCCTCGGCAAGCTCCACCTGTTCTTTCGTCCGAAATCCATCGAACGGAGTATACTGAAGGTTCAGCCCGAACTGCGAGCCGGAGCTTGACGGGATATCGCCATACTTCTGCCAGTTCCAGCCGATGGTTGTGGAGATTGAGGGATAATATCCGGCCTTTGCCGCCGTTACCGACATCGCCGCGGCCTCAAGACGGAGTTTTGCCGCCTTGATATCAAGTCGCTGTTCCCCCTGCCGCTGAAACAGCACCGCCGAAGCGCCAAGCTGCTGCCGCGCGTCCGCAACCATGGCGGAGTCCACGCTGCTGGCAAGCCCCTCCGATGAAAGCTGCGGCTCGTTGACCGGATCAAGATTCAGCAGGGCCAGGAGATTATTGCGCGCCATCACCACATCGGTCCGCGCCTGTTCCAGCGAAAGCTCGGCGTTTGCCACCTCCGCTTCCTGCGAATAGACCACGCCGATCTGCGCGGTTCCCACCTCCACCAGCTCCTTGTTCTGCGCCAGGCGCTCGCGGGAGAAATCGAGATCGGACTGGCGGATATCGATGATCTGCTCGGCGCGGAGCGCATTCAGATACGCGGCCCGCGTCTGATAGATGATATCCTCCTTCGTCCGCTGAAGCGACTGCCGCGATGCATCGTAACTGTACTGCGCGCCACGGAAATTCGAGGAACGGCTGAAGCCATCGAAGAGCTGAAGGCTTGCCCCCGCCGATGCGCTCAGGCTGTTGTCCGGGGAGTTCGGCACAAGCTGCGATTGATCGGTAAGCGTGGTGCTGTTGCTCAGGCGCTTGTTATATCCGCCCGACAGGTTTATCTGCGGAAGGAATGTCCCGAACGCCCCGGTCACTCTGGCCGATGACGATTCCACCTGTGACTGCGCCAGGGCGATCGACAGGTTCCGCTCCAGCGCAAGCTTCACGGCGTCATCGATTGTCAGCACCGCCGGCGCGGTTCCCAGCCCCGGCACCTGCGCGCGAAGAATGGAAGCCGGAGCAACGATTGCCAGCGCCGTGAGCGCAAATCTGAAACAGGTTATCAGTCGATGATTCATGGGTGAAGCCCTACGGTGAGCGCTGGGGAGAGTTACGCGCAAAACGCTACCAATTGTTGAACGGCACGCGATGAAACATTCATGATCGGAGAGCGGAGGCCCTTCCAACCGAGGCGCGGACGGTCCATCATACCCGGAAACCACCGGCATCAGACCGCCGAAAAACCTTTCCGGCCGATGCCGGTGAACATGTTGATCGCCCACCCGCCGCGTGAATCCAGCAACCGCGCGAATCTAATCGAAACGAAGAAATCTCCACAAAACAGTTAGCCCGATCCGAGCACGCGGCCGAATCAGGCTGAGGGATAGACTATCATAAGCCTTCTCGTAATGGAGTACGGAAAGTGCTGAAAAAATGATAACGGCAACGCATGCGACAGCTCTCCAGCAGCTGTTTCGGAAACTTAATAGAAATCTAGCACGATAATTGAGCCCGCGACCGAGTTCAGCATCGTGATAATGACTATTGCAAAATGGAAATTCAATGACAAGCTGGAGAAACCGGAAACGCTACGATACGGGGTGAGGCATAATCGGCTGATGCACCGGTTGGGGGATCGATCGCTCTCCCCATTCAGGCATCACAGCGCGCTGGACCGGATGATACGGGCCTCACATCACGTTCCAACCGCGGCGCATCGGACGGCCACCGGCGCGATAACCACAAAACTCGTTTTTGCAACGATTTCCCTCTTTCTTTGCTCCGACATGAAGGCTGTGCCCACCGCACTTCGGGCAGACATCGTATACGTCCATATGAAGCTGTGCGTGCTTCTCGGTGTTGAAATTTGCTTTCGGCTGCATTGGTCTCTCGACTTCGGTTTGTGTTAAATGATGTTCTTCCTGTATTGAAGACGGCTGCTCATATCACTGATCTGCCGTTGCAATCATTTATACCCAAACAGCGGGCCAAAATTTTCAGAGAGCCAAAACGGACCAATTATACCCGAAAGGGAGCTAAAAAGCCCCCCCGCGAGATAAACTTCGTTTAGAACGCAATCAGCGATTTCGAACTGGAATACACGTCATCCGCGTTGAGGAGAATTGCCTTTTCCAGCACCGGCGAAAATCCGACGGGGGTGTTCTTGCTGCCGACACGCATCACCGGGGCGTCCAGATACTGGAAACAGTGTTCGGAGATCAGCCCGGCCACTTCCCCCCCGACCCCGCCAAGAACCCGATCCTCATGCGCGATCAGGACGCGGCCGGTCTTGCGAACTGTGTTGTAGATCGCCTCGGTATCCAGTGGCTTGATCGTGCGAAGATCGATGACTTCTGCCTCTATCCCCTCGGCCGCCAGCTTTTCAGCCGCCTGAAGTGCCAGATGCACCGCCGTGCCGTAACAGATGATCGACAGATGCTTCCCCTCGCGACGGGTCCGCGCCACGCCGAACGGAACCTCGAACCCGCTCGGAACAACCGTCTTTCCCCACATATGATTGTAGAGGAATTTCGGCTCAAGAAAGACCGACATCCCGCGCGACCGGGCGCAGGTGCGGAGCAGGCCGGCGGCGTCGTCGGCGAACGCGGGATAGACGATCCGCATACCGGGGAGCGTCTGGAGCGTCGCCTCGATATTCTGCGAGTGATAGAGCCCCCCCGTGATATATCCCCCCGATGCGATCCGAATCGTCACGTTCGGCGAGAACTGCCCGCGGGTGCGCCAGTACTCGTGCCCCATCTCCACGCACTGCTCCATCGCCGGCCAGAAGTAATCGGCGAACTCCGCCCCCTCGATCAACAGACGGATCTTGTCATTATAGCGACTGAAGCCATTGGCCGTGCCAACGATATAATCCTCGGCAATCGGCGCGTTATGGACACGATCGTAGCCGAACTCCTGCTGCATTCCCTTGGAAACGTTGAAGATCCCCCCCTTCTCCCTGGTGGCGACATCCTGTCCCCACATAAACGTATCGGGATTATGGCGGAACTCCTCCTTCAGCGTGTTATTCAGCGCCTGAATCAGTGTCATCTCCTCGCCCGGCGCCGCCCGCTCCTCCTTTGCCGCGTACGGCTCGGGAATCAGGAACTCGGTATAGCTTTCGGGTGATGGATCGGGCATCGCCTCGCCGCGATCGGCGGCATCGAACAGGATTATCTTGTTCTCCTTCTCGATCCCCGCAAGCTGCTCCTCGGTCGCAATCCCTTCATCGAGCAGGAGCGACTTCAATTTCCTGAGCGGATCGTGCTGCTTTGCATCGATCAGCTCCTCCGGTGAACGGTACAGCTCATGCCGGTCGGAATTGGAATGGGAGCCGATGCGGACGCACTGGGCATGGACCATCACGGGGCCGGCGCCGGTGTGAACATGCGCGATCGCCTCCCGCATGCCGCGCCAGGAGTCCAGCACATCGGTTCCATCAACGTTGATAATCTTCAGATTGGCGAAACCGCGGAAGTTATCGCTGACCCTGGGGTTGGCCGATGCCTCGATGATCGGAACGGAGATACCGTAGCCGTTGTTCTGCACAACGAAGATCACCGGGTACTTATGCGCCGTGGCGCCGTTGACCGCTTCGTAGAAATATCCCTCCGAGCAGGCCGACTCTCCACCGGAGTAGAAGCTGACAGCATCGGACTTGTAGTATTTGATAGCCTTGGCGACGCCCACCGCGTGCGGGGCCTGATTGCCGGTGCAACTGGAACCGTTCTGAATGCCGATCGAAGGCTTGGCAAAATGATTCGACATATGCCGGCCGCCCCCTGCCACGTCCGCATCCTTGGAAAGTCCGTTCAGGACGATCTCGTACGGCGTAAGCCCCGCGGCAAGGCAGGTCATCAGATCGCGATAGTACGGAAACAGGAAATCCGTTCCGGCACGGAAGGAGACGCCAAGCGCAAGTTGAATCCCCTCATGACCGGCGCACGGAGCGTGATAGCTCCACCCCTTTGCCTGTTTCAGGTAGTTGGCCGCCTTCTCGTCGAGAATCCGGCCCAGGTGCATCAGACGATACCAGTCCACGAGCGTGGCGTTATCCGGGCGCTCCACGGCTCCCACCGTCGCGGCGGAATCATTGGCGCCGTTCTGCGATGATGCCTCGGGCGTCGCGCCGGCAGTGGCTCCGTTGGCCTGCTGGAGGTCGGACTGGTTTCCGGGCTTCCCCTTCGCTTTCGATTGACTTGCACTCATAGGTTATTTATAGCGCTTTCAGGCTGATTTTTATCCACTGAATGTCGTAAAATCGAATATACGATGCGCTTCAGCCAGGAATTACCTTAATTTGTTACATGGCCGTGAAGTCGGTCGTGAGCCGTTCGTCGTCAGTTTGATCCCGACATCTCCAGTAAGCGGAAACTTCTATGCCGTACTCTTTACGCTGGACCCTCCTCCCCCTCCTTCTTATCGCGTTCTCCGGGCTTCTCCATGCCCAGGATTCACTCCGGTACTATCGGCTCTATCTGAAGGATAAAGGAACCCCCGGGCGTGTGCTGCGGAAACAGGACCCATGGTATCCCCTGGCAACGGCGCATCTGACCCAGCGGGCACTGGCCCGGCGGGCGAAAGTGCTTCCGGCCGATGCGCTCGTCACAACCGACGATCTGCCGGTTTTCCAGCCGTATCTGGATGCGATCGCGGCCACCGGAGCCCGTATCTCCCAGCAGTCGCGCTGGCTGAACGCGGTGATGGTCCTGACCGATTCGGCCACCTTTGAACGTCTCCGCCTCCTCCCCTTTCTCGATTCCACGCTGATCCCGAAGACGCGGCACAACGCCATCGCGGAATCGCAGAAGGTTAAGCCGGCCGGCAAGGTGGGGCTGATTGATCAATTGCCGATCCTCCCCACCTGTATCAGCACGCGCTACGGTTATTCCGCCACGCAGAACAGGTTGAGCGGGATCGATCAGGTGCATGATCTCGGCATCGCCGGTGAGGGGGTGATTGTGGGGATTCTGGATGCCGGCTTCAAGTGGCGCCTTCACAAGGCGCTCCGCTCGGCGCGCGTGATCGCCGAACATGATTTCGTATTCAACGACGACAACACGGCCGATGAAGCGGGAGAGAATGGCGCGGAATCGCATGGGACCGATGTGATGAGCATCATCGGCGGATCGTTCGATAGCGTGCTGATCGGCGGCGCTCCACAGGTCAGCTTTATCCTGGCAAAGACCGAGGATATCAGAAGCGAGCATCAGATCGAGGAGGATAATTTCGTCGCGGGGCTGGAGTGGATAGAATCGCTTGGCGCCGATGTCACCAACACATCGCTCGGCTACACCGATTTCGACGCGCCGGACAAGGCACACGCCTACGGCGAATTGAACGGCCACACGGCATTCGCCTCGCGCGGGCTGAACCATGCCGTCGCGCTTGGCGTGGTCTGCGTGGTGGCCGCCGGCAACGACGGCGGGAAGGGATATAATTATGTGGGCGTGCCGGGCGAGGCGGATTCCGCCATCGCGGTGGCGGCGGTGGACTCGGCGGGGCAGATCGCTCATTTCAGCAGCCGCGGATTTCCCAGCCGGCTCCGGTTGAAGCCGGACGTGGCGGCGATGGGGATCAACGTCTTCGTGGCGGATCATAACGACACCGCGCGCTTGAAGTCCGGCCCGGGAACGTCATATGCGTCACCGCTGGTGACATCGGCGGTTGCGCTTCTCCTTTCAGCCCGACCAACGCTTACGCCATACGAAGTCCGCACGCTTCTCTACCGCTCCGGCGATCACGCGCTGGCGCCGGATACCGCCTATGGCTACGGCGTCATCAACGTCGCCAGGGCGATTGAGGAGCTGAGCAGAATCAGGCCCGTGGTCGGCATGCCGCGCGTAATCCTGCAGGATGGAAAACTTTCGCTTGCCGCCGTCACCAAATCGGACGGGGATATCGTGCCGGGATCGGACACGCATCTGCGGGAATCGGAGCATCTGGAGATTGAGATCGACCGGCCGGGAGAGGACGGGCCGGGCGTTACGATCGACATCACCCAGCCCTATTCCGGCACCGCCAACTGGTCGATGCCGGCGATGATCGACGGGAAACCGCTCCGTCCCGGAGACAGCATTGATATCAGGATCATCTCCCGGACCACCGGCGAGACGATACGGACCGACAGGATCATGCTCACCGACGGAATGGCATCACCGCCAAGCATGGCCTGCTTCGGCCTGCCGGTGAAGTCGACGATCCTTGCGAACGCCTTCCCCAACCCGTTCCACGGAACTACATCGATCTCCTTCCAGACGTCCGAGCGGGCAACGATTACCCTTATCATCTACAACGCACTTGGCGATGAGATGATCCGGCTGATCGACGCGCGCGAGCTTAACGCGGGAGTTCACACGGCGTTCTTCCGCCCGCGCGATGTGGCGGCCGGCGCCTACTACTACCTTCTCCGCGTGGGAAATACGCTGGCGAGCCAGGAGATGATCTATCTGCCGTAGCATTTTATCCGCACGGTTACGTTGTATGTAGTATGATGTGCTTGTGGTACGATGCGGTGCTTGTAGTACCATGCCGTGCTTGTAGTGTAGTACCATGGCGTGCTTGTAGTACTACATTGTACGGGCGGGTTTCAAACCCGCCCCGACGGGACGGATAGACGATATCTCTCACTCCAGATAGCAGATGCCCGATAACGACCGAACGTTTCTCGACAAACTGAAGATCACGCGCGGATCGATCGACGGCGTGAAGTTTATCTACGGATATCTTCGCCCCTACCGCTGGAGCTTTCTGATATCACTGGTCGCCCTCCTCTTCTCCTCCCTCTCCGGCCTGGCGTTTCCATGGCTTACCGGAAAAATGGTGGATGCCGCCACGAGCGCCGCACGGGGGGAGATGGGGGGATTGAACCAGCTTGCGCTGATCCTGATGGCGGCGCTTGTGGTCCAGGCGATCCTCAGCTATATCCGCACCTACTTTCTCAGCTCGGCATCGGAGCATCTGCTTGCCGATATCCGCTACGACATCTACAGTAAAATCATCCGTCTGCCGATGAGCTTCCATAACCGGACGCGCGTCGGTGAGCTGACAAGCCGCCTCACCAGCGATATCGGCCAGCTTCAGATGGTGATGACCACCACCGCGTCGGAGCTGCTCCGCCAGTCGGTTACGCTTGTCGGCTGCATCATTCTGGTGGCCTATACATCGCCGCGACTTACCTCGCTGATCCTGATCGTTGTGCCGCTGATTGTGGTGATGGCGCTGGTGTTCGGGCGGATGGTGCGGAAGAAAAGCCGGCAGGTGCAGGATCTGTATGCGGGGCTGAACACGATTGCCGAGGAGACGCTCCAGGGGATCAATGTGGTAAAGGGCTATACCGCCGAAAAGCGGGAATCGGAGCGATACAGGAAAAATCTGCGCGATATCATCAGCATCGCCCTTACGCTGGCGCGGGTGCGCGGGGCATTTGTGGCGTTTATCTTCTTTGTGCTGCTGAGCAGCATCACCGGCGTTATCTGGTACGGCGGACATCTTGTACAAGATGGATCGCTCACGCTCGGCGCCCTTACCTCCTTTGTCCTCTACGCCATCTTCGTCGGCGGGGCTATGGGGAGTTTTGCGGATCTCTATGGCTCGCTCCAGAGCGGGCTTGGGGCCAGCGAACGGGTGCGGGAGCTGCTTCTGGAGCCGAATGAATCGGCCATTGAGGAGGTCTCCGGCCTGCGACTTCGGGGGGATGTGGCGATGGAGGATATCCGCTTTGCCTACGCCTCCCGTCCCGACGCCGAGGTGCTGAAGGGGCTTACGTTCGATGTCCCGGCCGGTTCAAGCATCGCGCTTGTGGGGCCAAGCGGCGCCGGAAAATCGACCATCGCGGGGATTCTGATGCGCTTCTACGAGCCCACGTCCGGTCGCCTGATCGTGGATGGCCGTGATGCAACCGAGTATTCGCTGATCGATTTCCGCTCGGCGATCGCCATTGTCCCGCAGGATGTGCTCCTGTTCGGCGGGACGATCGAGGAGAATATCGCCTACGGCGCCCCGGATGCCAGCCATGAGAGCGTGTGCCAGGCGGCGGCAATCGCCAACGCCGCTGATTTCATCGAATCATTCCCGGATGGATATCAGACAGTGGTCGGCGAGCGGGGCGTGCAGCTCTCCGGCGGCCAGCGCCAGCGGATTGCGATTGCCCGCGCCGTGATCAAGGACCCATCCATCCTGATTCTCGACGAGGCAACCAGCTCCCTCGACTCGGAATCCGAAAGCCTTGTGCAGGAGGCGCTGGACCGGGTGATGAAGAACAGAACCACATTTATCATCGCCCACAGGCTGAGCACAATCCGCAACGCGGACCGGGTGGCGGTGATCAGCAACGGCGCCATCAACGAATATGGAACGTACGAGGATCTGATTGCGCGGGGCGGGATGTTCGCGCGCCTGGTCGCGCTTCAGAATCGCACGGGGATGGATGTGATCGATGATGCCGCGATTCCCAGCGGGTTTCCGGCGGATGATCCCGATCCCGGTCGCGAATCGTAATATTCCCCGCCACTTCATCGTCAACATACTTACGATTTCAGAACAGTTCCTTTCCTTGGTCGAACGGCCCGCACGGCGTATATTTGAAGGCGATTATCAATGGAGGGCTCGCATAATGGTATTGCAGCGGTCTTGAAAACCGCCGGGTTTACGCCTGTGGGGGTTCGACTCCCTCGCCCTCCGCTCCACTGCGATTGCCGCGACGATTATCGGGCGATCCATCTCCTTCAATTGCGTGTGACTGGCTGAGATCGTCGCATCGATGCGTTACGAGAGGTCTCTCATCCTGATCTATCCAGCGATTCCTCTCCTCCTACATCGTACGCCCTCAGGCACTATTTCATGTCCAGTTTCCCACGCGCGTCCAACTCTATGCGTAACCACATCCTTCGTCGCTATCTCCCCATCCTGATTGCCGCCTGTTCGCTGGCGCTCTCCGGCTGCCTTACCGCGGAGTACAAGGAGAGCATCTACCGGGTGCGACCCGACGGCTCCGGCTCCGGCGTGATCACCTATTACAACGTTACGTCCAGCCTCGAAGAGGGGAAGGATAACAGCGTGCACGATTACAACGATCTGGTCAGCAAGTATATCAAGGGGACGAAGTTCGAGGATAATTATCCCCTCCTTCTCAACCTGAAGAAACGCCTGGTGGAACGGGACGGGAAGCTGGTGGGGGAGATCACCTTCGACTTTGCTCATTACGAGGATGTGGGGCTCTACCGCTATCAGGACAAGGGGCCGTGGATGTACTTCATCGGCAGCACATCGGAAATCGCCGTCGAGCGGTTCGATTCCAGCAACGGCGCCGGCCCCACAAGCCAGATGCCGGTGGTATTCTGGCCGGATACGACCATGGAATTCAGGCTGATCGACAGGTTCGATAACGCCGGGCAGAAATCCCTCTCCCTCCTCGCCCTCTACAAGAAATTCGGCATCGACTGAACCGCAGCATGACCATTACGGAATTTATCGCGGCATTCGGACAGGATCTCCCGCTCTCCCTTGCCATGCCGGATGATCCGGTGGGAACACAGGTCATGGCGGCGGAACGGGAGCTGACAACCGTGGCGGTTGCCTACGAAGTTGATGAGCTTACGGTGCAACGGGCGGCGGAGATCGGCGCGGAGCTGATTGTGGCGTTTCACCCGCTGATCTACCCGTCGCTGAAGAGCATCACCGGAAAAAACCGCGTGGAGCGGACGGTGGTGGAGCTGATCGATCGGAGGATCGCGCTCCATATCGTCCATAC
This sequence comes from Kapaibacterium sp. (SeqCode), assembly GCA_039917235.1. Taxonomy (GTDB): domain Bacteria; phylum Bacteroidota; class Ignavibacteria; order OLB7; family OLB7; genus JAFDZV01. Next base: position 22,880 of record JBDSJW010000147.1, read on the forward strand.
GGCGTTTGACGCGCATCCCGAGGGAACCAGCGTTCTGCTGGCTCGGAGGCTTGGCCTGGAGGGGATCAGGCCCATGATTCCCGACCCGAAGCATGATGGCGCGGGGATGGGGGCGGTCGGAGAATTTGCGCGGGCGCTCGATTTAGATGATCTTGCAATCCGCCTTCGCGATGTCTGCGGCGCGGCCGGCGTGCGGATATCGGTTCCCCCGGGGAATTCCGGTGGCAGAACCGTCCGCGTTGTCGCGATTGTGGGGGGAAGCGGGATGAGTTTTTATGGCGACGCGGTGAAGGCTGGCGCCGATGCGTTTATCACCGCTGATGTCCGCTATCACGGATTTCATGCGGCAAACGACCGCATCCCGGTCCTCGACCCCGGCCATGCCGAATCCGAGGCGTTCGTGGCGGAGGGGCTTGCGCGCCTGCTGACGCGGACCGCCGATCGGCTTGAGACGCGGATCAGAATTATCACGATCGCCGGCGCCGCCAACCCAATGCGGCTGATCGTCTAGCTTCCAGCGGCTCCCCGCGGGCCGGTACTACGCCCGCGTCACTGGAAAAGGGATTT
>JBDSJW010000148.1:0-8635 GCA_039917235.1 Kapaibacterium sp. (SeqCode)
GTATCAATCATCAACTGAAATCTCGATTGCACTATGGCAAAAACGCAAAGTTTCCAGGATAAGAGCAAGAAGAAGGGCCTTTCCGAGCTGATCTCCGTCAAGGTTGTGGTGATGAACCTGTCGGACAAGGGAACCTACAAGTTCAACGAGCGCTTCATCAAGGTGAAGGATCTCGCGGAAGTCGAGAAGGCCGTCAGAGGCTGATTCCCGGCGCAATAGCCAACGTTGCATACAGCGCATTCCAAGCGAGCGGCTGCGCATCGGTGGTTCGTAGACGTAGTGCCTCCAGTACTTATATCAAATTCAGCCATGAAAGAAGGCATCCATCCCAAGTATGTCCCGGCGCGCGTAACCTGCGTCTGCGGGGCGAGCTTCATCACGAAGTCGACCGTTGGGGATATCAAGCTCGAAATCTGCTCCGAGTGCCATCCGTTCTTCACCGGACGCCAGAAGGTTCTCGATACCGCGGGGCGTATCGATCGCTTCAACCAGCGCTTCCAGAAGTCCAAGGGCATCAAGGCCGCAAAGGGACAGACTCAGCCGACCGAGGCAGAGCCGGCCAGCGAGACCAACGAGTAGGCTTCAGGCTCAGGGAATATCGCAGCAGTTAAATAGATTTATCCAGCAAACTTCGGAACAGATATCTGATGAGACGTAGCAATCCTTACGATCGGAACAACAGGAACGGGCAGGATGGACAGATGCGCCAGAAGCGCAATGATCCTCCACGCCGCAAGCGGAATCCGCTGAAGGGGATCGAGTATGTCGATTACACGAATACGAAGCTCCTCCAGCGGTTCATCAACGACCAGGGAAAGATCCTCCCGAAGCGTATTACCGGCGTGACGGCCAAGCAGCAGCGCGCGGTTACCCGCGCGGTAAAGTATGCTCGTCATTTGGCGCTCCTGCCGTTCGTCACGGACGACGCGCGCTAGCAGTCTGTTGAATTACTACAGATGCCCAGACTGTTCAACAACGATCAGATGAAGGCCAACGCCGCAGATGACGTTGTTCAACAGTCTGCTAGGCTGGCGGCCCCGGATTGTTGCCGATGGAACGGGCTTCTCTAGCCCCTCCCGTGGGTCTGCTTCTGGAGTTTGTGGTTATCTACATCGGATGATGGGGGCGTGGTTTTGGCCATGCCCCCATTGTCGTTTATTCTGATGGCATCATGCGGCGCAGCGCTCCCGCATCGCCCGGAGCGTCGCGATCGGATCGGGGGTGCCGAACACCCCGGAGCCGCTGACCACCACATCCACCCCGGCATCGTACACCTCCCTGATATTCTCCAGCTTGATCCCCCCGTCCGCCTCGATCAGACAGCCGGTGGAACCACACGCATCCAGCATCCTTCGCACCTCTTTTGCCCGACGGTAGAGTGATGGGATAAATGACTGTCCGCCGAAGCCGGGCTCCACGGACATCAGCAGCACCATGTCCACATCCGGGAGGATCTCCTCGATCGCCGAAAGCGACGTGGCCGGGTTGAGCGTGACGCCGGCGCGGCAGCCGAGCTTCCGTATCTGCGCCACCGTCCGGTGAAGATGTACCGCGGCCTCCACATGCACCGTGATATAGGTGGCCCCCGCATGGGCAAAATCCTCCAGATAGCGATCGGGATCGGAGATCATCAGGTGGCAGTCGAGCGGCAGTGATGTAACCCTGCGGATCGCCTCCACCACCGGCGGGCCGATGGTGATGTTCGGCACGAAATGGCCGTCCATCACATCCACATGAAGGAAATCCGCGCCGCCATCTTCGAGCAGCCGTATCTGATCCGCGAGCCGGACAAAATCGGCGGAGAGGATGGAGGGGGAGAGATAGAGCTTGCGATGCGGCGCGGTTCCGGCCTCCGCCGGCGCGACATCGCGCGGTTGAACAGTGGTTATCATGACGGGAAAGTATTGAAGGAACGAACTGAGGAGCTAAATTACTCCCCTCGGACGCACTCTCCATATATTTCCGCCTGCCGCGAATGAAACGTTTTGCTCTCCCGTTCTCCCTGGTCCCGATCCTCCTGCTTCTTGCCGCGCTTTCCGGCGGCTGCGCGAAACGGGAGATCACCATCAACGCCACGCAACGCGAAATCTTCCCCGATTCCTCCAGGCTTGTCGATGTCTACACCGCGATGGGGAGCGATACGCTCGATTTCGGCACCGGCCGGTTCGTTGAGAATAATCTTTCCTACACCGGCAGAGGGGGCGAAACGCTGAATCTGAGAGTCTGGTATCCCGCCGGACAGCCGCTCGATACCTCAAAAATCATCATGCTCATCCCCGGCTACGGTGGCGGCACCATCCAGCTGTTCCCGCTGGCAACGGAGTTTGTACGGCGCGGGTTCGTCACCGCGATGCTTTCGCCGCGCGGGGCGGACCTTAACGCGGGGCTGAAGAACGATTACGGAGTGAATGAGCCGCACGATGCGGTCGATGCGGTCAACGCCTATGCGCGCCTGCATAATCTGGCAAAGCCGGTCGTCGGGGTGTTCGGGGTGTCGCTGGGGGGAGCGATTGCGCTGAATATGGCGGTGGAGGATAAGCGGGTGGCGGCAATCGCGGTGGAGGGATTGCCGCTCGATCTTGAGACGACCGCGAAGCGGCTCTTTTCCGAGGAGGATCTGAACGCCCTGAAAAGCCAGTACGCCGGCCGCGAGGCCGAATTCCGCGAACATTCCCCCGAGATGGTGCTGAAAAAAGCCCTCCCGCCGATCTACGCCATCTGGGGGGACAAGGATAACGTGGTGACGGCCGATGAGCGCGCAACGCTGCGGCGCATGATTGAAATCAGCACGGCGGCATCAGCAAAGGAGATACCGGGGGGAGGACACATCCTGCGGTATGGCTTCCCCCTTCCGCTCTCCGAGGCGCGCGCCGTCAACACCGGCATCGCCGATTTCCTTCAGATGTCCATCCGGTACTGAGCTCCAGCTGAAGGATGACCGGGGCGATTGCCCTTCAGCTTATCTCCCCGCTCCCTTCCTCATCCTCGCCGCCGGCCTGTCCGTTGCGGCTGGTATCCTCTCCCACGGTTTCGGTGCGGACCATGTTCGGCATGCCGTCGGAGAGCAGCGAGAAGGTCTGCTTCAGCGCGTTTGCCAGTTCAGCCAGTCGCCGCTCCACCAGATAGTTGATTGTCCCCTCGGGATAGACATCCTGCTCATCGCGCCGTCCCGCCGCCACGCCGGTCAGAATCTCGATCCCCTGGTCGATCGATGAGACGGGGTAGATATGGAATTTGCCATCGGCCACAGCCTCCACCACTTCGTTGTTCAGCATCAGATCGGGGATGTTCTGAATCGGGATCATCACCCCCTGCGTGCCGGTAAGCCCGCGCATGCGGCATATCTCGAAGAAGCCCTCGATCTTCTCCTTCACCCCGCCGATCGGCTGAATCTCCCCCCACTGATTTACCGATCCGGTCACGGCCAGCTCCTGCCGGATCGGAACGCGGCTCAGGGCGGAGAGAAGTGCGTAGACTTCGGTTGATGACGCGGAATCGCCATCAACGCCGCCGTACGACTGCTCGAAGACGATCGACGCGGCAAGCGAAAGAGGCCGTTTCTGTGCGAACCTGTAGCGGAAAAACCCGAAGAGGATCATCGCCCCCTTGTTATAGATGCTGCCGCTGAGCCGCGCCTCCCGGTCGATATTGACGATCCCCTGCGCCCCCACCGCGACGGTTGCCGTGATCCGCGTCGGCTTGCCGAAGCTGGTCTGTCCGTAGCTGTAGACCGCAAGGCCGTTGATCTGCCCAACGCGCCCCCCCTCGGTGGCGATCATCAGCGATCCCTCGATGATCCGTTCCAGCGTCTTCTCCTTCCACATCGCGTTCCGGTCCACCATCATCGCGTACGCCTTCTCCACATGATAGCGGCTTACCACCTCGGCGGAATCGCGCTGCGCCCAGAAGCTCGCCTCGCGGAGAAGATCGGCGATGTCGCTGAATCGGAGGGAGATTTTGGAGGAGTTCCCCGCCTTCTCCACGGCGTATTCGATGATGGTTGCCACGCTCTCGCGATCGAAATGGAGAAGCTGTTCCTCGTCCGACATCTTTCTGATAAACCGGGCATAGTCCATCAGGATGGAATCGGTCCGGTTGATCTCGTAATCGAACTGCGCGTTGATCTTGAAGATCTTCCTGAAATCCTCCTCACCATCGAACAGCCCCTGATAAAGCCGCGAGTCGCCGATCATGATCACCTTCACGTTCAGATCGATCGCCTGCGGCTTCATCGCGGAGGCGGCCGGCGTCGATGTCTGGAAAAAGCTTTCGATTGATTGTATCTCCAGCTTTCTATGGAGCAGCACCCGCTTGAGCGCCTTCCAGACGCCCGGCTCGGAGAGCGCGTCGGCGGCGTTGATAATCAGATAGCCGCCGTCCGCCCGGAGAAGGGCGCCCCCCTTGATCTGCGTGAAATCCGTGGTCCAGTATCCCCCGCGCTGATCGAACACCCGCTCCAGCGTGCCGAAAAGGTTTACGAACGTCGGCGTGGTTTCGATGATGACAGGGCATCCCTCGGTCTTGGTGTTGTCCAGGATCACATTTACTTCGTAGAGCCGGAAGGTCTCGTTTGCCTTCCCAGCCTCGGCGTTCTCCTCCTCGTTTTCCTGCTTGAAGCTTTCGAGATGATCGAGGATATGATCGCGCACCGAATCGAGATAACCGCGGACTTCATCGAACGGGAATTTGGCGCGGACATCCTCCAGCGTGGATTCCACATTCATCCTGGCCGACTCGTGTTCGTACTTCTCGATCGCCTTCTGGAAATCCTGCGAGAGCTTCATCCCGCGCTTCGCGATGACGTAGAGGCCGTTCTTGAGCTGGTTGTACTGCTGGCGGATTTCGGTGGCCTGCTCCGCCGTGAGCGCCTCCTCCTTCACCAGCTTTTCCACCGCTTCGATGGGATATGATTTTTCGTTGATGACCGGCATGATCTCCGGCTGCACCATTTCGCCGTTCTTCCGCTGCCCCAGCGCGAAGCCCTTCGGCTTCAGCGTCTCCTCGAACTCCTCCAGCATCCCCTTCTCGCGCCCCTGATAATCCTCCACGATCCGGGTTCTCCCCACGCGGAAATTCTCCTCCTCGAACATCTTGGTGATGCGCTCGCGGAGAAAACGGATCGCCTCCTTCATCGCCTCCTGAAAGGGAACCACCTTCCCCTTGGGGAATGTGAGGAGCCGCGGGCAATCGGGGTCGCTGAAGTTGTAGACGTAGGCGTAATCGTGCGGCACGGCGCAGTCCGGGGTGATCCCTTCCAGGATGTTCTTGATGGTGCTGAGCCGTCCGGTGCCGGCAAGGCCGCTGACGAAGATGTTATAGCCGGGAGAGAATATCTCCGCCCCCAGCTTGAGCGCATCCAGCGCCCGCCGCTGGCCGATGATTCCCTGAAGCGGATCGATAAAGGCGGTGGAGGGGAAATCGAACATCGTCGGATCGGCGTACCAGCGGAGCTGGCTTGTGGGAAGCTCGGGATGCTGCGATGCGGGGACCAGATTGGTAGGGGTATCGGACATTTGGGAATTCCAGTATCGTTATCAGACTGTTGAACAACGTCATCCGCGGCGTTGGCCTTCATCGTTCGCTCACTGCGGCGTCTCAAAGGACGCCTCATTCGCTCAGATTCGGCCGCCTTGCGGCTGATCGTTGTTGAACAGTCTGAGCAGCTGAAGTAATTCAACAGTCTGTTAGCCAAAAAAATCGTGCGCACGCCCGTGCATGCCGCGTCCGGCATCGTTGCCGGAGCGAATAATACTACTCATCTATATCTGCCACAAACAATGTGTTCGAATCGTTCTTCCGCGTGGTCTGTTTGGAGCGCGGTAGCAGATCGTAATGAAGTAGGTGAATCGCCTGATGTAAATTCGCCGATTCTTGAACGGTCAACTCCCAATTATCAACCCCATGCCGATCAGAAACGACTGGACAATCGCGGAGATCGCGGATCTCTACCGAACCCCATTCCTCACGCTTGTCTCCCGTGCATCCGCCGTTCACGCGGCCATGCATTCTTACGAGGAGATCCAATGCTGCACGCTCCTCTCGATAAAAACCGGGGGGTGCCCCGAGGATTGCTCCTACTGCCCGCAGGCCGCCCGCTACGATACCGGGCTGGAAGCGGAGAAGCTGATGGATGCCGGCGTGGTGCTTGATGCCGCCCGCAATGCCCGCGATGCGGGCGCCACCCGGTTCTGCATGGGAGCCGCCTGGCGCGAAGTCCGCGACAACTCCGATTTCGATCGCGTGCTGGAGATGGTCCGCGGCGTCGGCGAACTGGGGCTGGAGGTCTGCTGCACGCTCGGGATGCTTACCGCCACCCAGGCGGAGCGGCTTGCCGGTGCCGGGCTGCACGCCTACAACCATAACCTCGATACATCCCGTTCCTTCTATGAGAACGTGATCTCGACCCGCGAGTACGATGACCGGCTTGCCACCATCAACAATGTGCGAAAGGCGGGAATCACCGTATGCAGCGGCGGCATCATCGGGATGGGGGAGAGCGAGATGGATAGAATCGCGTTCCTTCATACGCTTGCCACGCTTGACCCGCACCCGGAAAGCGTCCCGATCAACGCGCTGGTGCCGGTCCCCGGAACCCCGCTCGGCGAACAGCCGCCGATCGATCCGTTCGAGCTTGTGCGGATGATCGCCTGCGCCCGCATCCTGATGCCCGCCGCCCGGGTCCGCCTCAGCGCCGGCCGGCTCTCCCTGAGCGATGAGGCACAGGCGCTGGCGTTCCTGGCGGGGGCCAATTCGATCTTCACCGGCGAGCGTCTTCTCACCACGCCGAATCCATCGGAGAACGCCGATGAGGCGCTGCTGCGGAAGCTTGGGGTGAAGCCGATGCCGCCGCATGGCGTGGAGTTCTCCATCACCGAGCCGATTGCCGAGGGACGATGAGCGAGCTTCTGGAACGGCTGCGGGGCGATCTGGAGGCGTTAGAGGCCAGCCATCGTCGCCGGGCGCTCCGGCGTCCGCTTGGGATCGATTGTTCGTCGAACGATTATCTGGGGATCGGCGGCCATCCGGCGGTGCGCGCCGCAATCGGCGCGGCTGTTGCCGACGGCGTGCCGGCGGGATCGGGAGGATCGCGACTTCTCTCCGGCAATCACGAGCAGCATGAGCGGGCGGAGTCGCGCTTCGCGGAGTATATCGGACGTGAGCGGTCGCTCCTCTTCGGTTCAGGCTATGCCGCCAACCTCGCGCTCCTCTCGGCGCTCCCCGGCCGGCATGATCTTATCCTCCTCGATGCGGGCGCGCACGCCTCGCTGAAGGAGGGGGCCCGCGCCTCCCTTGCCACAAAGCGCACTTTCCGTCATAACGATGCCGCCGATCTTGCCGTGACGCTTCGCGATCGTCCGGCATTCCGGGATGTCTTTGTGGTGGCGGAGGGGGTCTACAGCATGGATGGCGATCGGGCTCCGCTCGGCGCGCTGGCCCGCGTCGCCGGGGAGCATGACGCGCATCTGATCGTCGATGAGGCGCATGCCACCGGGCTGTATGGTGCGCGGCTTCGGGGCGTTCATGAGCTGGAGGGGGTTACGCCGCTCGCCACTGTCCATCCCTGCGGCAAGGCGCTGGGATCGTCCGGCGCGTTTATCGCCGCCGATGCCCCGGTCATCGATTATCTGATCAACCACGCCCGACCGTTTCTCTTCAGCACCGCCCCGCCGCCGATTCAGGTTGCCGGCCTTATCGCCGCGCTGGAGCTTCTCCCGTCGATGACCGATCGCGCCGCCGAGCTTCTGGCGCTCGCCGCCCGGTTCCGCGCGCGACTTGAAGGGCTTTCCCGATGGCGGATCATCTCCTCTGACAGCCCCATCATCCCGATCATCACCGGCTCCGACCAAAGCGCCGTCCGCGCCGCCGCGATGGTTCAGGAGCATGGCTTCGATCTCCGCCCGATACGCCCGCCGACCGTCCCCGCCGGAACATCCCGTCTCCGTGTCTCCCTCACCATCGGCATAAGCGGTGGTGATTGCGATCGTCTCGCCGCGGTCATTCTCGCCGCGGAACGGAAGCTGGAGGAGATCGCATGAGCATGACGGAATCTACTCAAGGCATTATCGTGGCCGGCACGGATACCGGAATCGGCAAGACCGTGCTGGCTGCAATGCTTCTGCTGGCGCTGGATGGATGGTACTGGAAGCCGGTGCAGTCGGGGCTGGAGGAGGAGACCGATACCGACGCGGTGATCCGCATGACCGGCCTTCCCGCGTCCCGCGCTCTGCCGGAGGGCTACCGTCTGGCCCGCCCTCTCTCCCCCGATCAGTCGGCGGCGTACGACGGCGTGGTGATCGACCCGGCGCGTCTGAACCTGCCGCGCGCCGGTGGGAGGCTGGTGATCGAGGGGGCCGGCGGGCTGATGGTTCCTCTCAACGGCAACCTGCTTCAGATCGATCTGTTCGCCTCGTGGGGGATGCCGGTGGTGCTGGCCGCGCGCTCGGGGTTGGGGACGTTGAATCATACGCTCCTCTCGGTGGAGGCGCTTCGCCTGCGTGGCGTGGCGACCTGCGGGGTTGTTATGATCGGTCCGGAGAATATGGGGAACAGAAGCTCGCTTGAACGATGGGCCGGTGTGCCGGTGCTTGGCGTGATACCGCCGCTGGCGAGGCTGGATCGTGAAACGCTGATCGGC
>JBDSJW010000149.1:0-3903 GCA_039917235.1 Kapaibacterium sp. (SeqCode)
CCGGGGTAGTTGATCTTCTCCCACGTATCGCTGGGGCGGTGGTAATCGGAGTGGAGGCCGGTAAAGAAGAAGAGAACCGGAATCCCCTTGCTGTAGAAACTGGAATGATCGCTGGGGCCAAACCCATCCTCCACCATCTTGAGCGGAAAACGTCCGGCGTTGGTGGTCCCCAGAAGATCCTTCCAGAGGGGCGATGTCCCGGTCCCCTGCACAATCAGGCTGGTATCGAGCCGACCGATCATATCCATGTTGACCATTGCGATAACCTTGGAGGCATCGAACGGCGGCTTCTCCATCAGCGCGGCGGAGCCAAGCAACCCCTCCTCCTCGCCATTGAACGCCACGAAGATCAGCGTCCGCCCATTGTTCCCCATCCGCGCAAACCGATCGGCCAGCGCAACCACGCCGGCGGCCCCCGACGCATTGTCATCGGCGCCGTGATGGATGCTCGGCTCCTTTCCGCCGTACAACGAGCCCTCCCCTCCCCAGCCCAGATGATCGAAGTGCCCGCCGATCACGATAATCTGATCATTGAGCGCCGGATCGTGCCCGCGCAGCATCCCGATGACGTTGGGAACATCCTGGCGCTGAAGGGAAAGATCTGTTCTGAGGCGCGCCGTGAAGCCGGAGGAGACAAACGACGCGGGCTTCCTGTCGCGATCGATCCGCGTCTGCAACGCCGCAAGGCTCTCGCCGCCGGAGTTGCGAAGGCCATCGAAGAGGGAGGCGCGAGCGATAATGGCGGGGATATCGGCATGGGTAAAGTTGCGATCAAAATGTGCCGATGGAAGGGCGGAGGAATCATCGGGCTGGTTGATGAAGATGATCGCGGCGGCGCCATGCTCACGCGCGTTGCTCACCTTCGCGGTCAGCCCCTCGAAGCGGGCAAAATCGCCATGCGGGTTATCGGCATCGGGGGAGCGGCGCATGATCAGGACGATCTTCCCCTTTGCGTCGATGCCGGCGTAATCATCGTAGCTCAGCTCCTTCGCGGTGATGCCGTAGCCGGCAAACGCCACCGGGGCATCGGCACTGCCGGAGCTGGAGAATCCCGCGGGGGAGAAATCCGATCCCTGCCTTGCCGCGATCATCTTCCCATCCGGCCCCTTCACCTCCAGAGCATTGCGGGGGCCGATCGTGACGCCGGCCAGATAGCTGAAGCGATGGAGATATCCGGTTCCCCCCGGCACCGTTGCCAGCCCGGCCGCGCTGAACTTCCCGGCGAGATATCGCGCCGCATCCTCATTCCCCGCTGTCCCGGTCCGGCGCCCCGTCAGCCCGTCGCTCGCCAGATAACGGACGGCGGCGCGAAGGCTGTCCACGTTGAAAACGCCACCGGAAGCGGTCTGCGCCCGCAGCGAGGGGATGCCGCCAAGGATGATGGCAAGGGAGAGAAGGAGGTTCCGTTTCATGATAAGCGGGGATTTGAGAATGCGATCGGACGGGACGATGAGAACAAAAACGCCCTCTCCCCCGGGCGGAGGGAGACGGCGCCGGAGAGACAATTACGAGTTCGCCATCGCCCTGATCTGGGAGATCACGTCGGCGGCGTGGCTGCGGACATCCACCTGCTCCCAGACCTTTCTGATGACGCCATCGGTATCAATCAGGAACGTCATGCGCGCCGGCTGGTGGCCGCGGACGGGGACGCCATACAGATCGCAGATCGTCTTATCGGCATCCACAAGCAGCGGGAAGTTGAGCGAGTATTTGGAGGTAAACGCCTGATGCGCCTCCTGATCGTCCGTGCTGACGCCGAGGATGACGGCATCGGCCGCGTCGTAGTCGTGCTTGGCGTCCCGGAACTCGCACGCCTCGATGGTGCAGCCGGGGGTATCGTCCTCGGGATAGAAGTAGAGGACCACGTTGTTGCGGCCGAGATAATCGCTGAGCGAGATGGTATCACCGGTCGTGGTCACGGCGGTGAAGTTCGGGGCCGTATCACCTGATTGGAGCATGGTGTTCGATTGTTTTAACGTTTGGATTGATTGATCTCACGGTTTCGGCTTGATGCCGGGATGCGGGGCCATCACCACCAGCAGAACCAGCATCCGTTCGGTATGGTTCCTGACGCCATGCGGCACTCCGGCGGCCGCAACGGCCCCCTCGCCCCCCGAAAGCAGATGTTCCCCCTTGCCGATAAGAAACGTCCCGTTTCCCTCCAGGACAACGTAGATCTTATCACTGTCGGCATGGGTGTGCGGCTTCTGCTCCTCTCCGGGACGGAGGAAGTAGTAGTCCACGAACATCCGGTCCGATTCAAACTGGTTGACCTTCACCAGCTTTTCATTCCCGGCGGCGACCGCCGCGTCAAGGAACGTATGGTAATCGTTGATAATCATAACGGGAGCGTTGATATGTTTCGAGCAACCGAAGGTAGAGAATCGCGCGCGCCGGGGCAAATCGGGAACAATCGTCGCAACGGCTGATGGGGCCGGCCGGCCTTCCCGCCACCAGCGCCAACATCCTGTAACTGTTACGCCCTCGCGATGCAACGTCATGGTGGGGAAGCGGTCGGAGTCCCGTACGTTGTTATGACCGCGTCCCGAACATTGTCCGTTAATCGCATAACGTCATGTATTTCAAATCGATCTCCATAAAAATCCTCACCCTGCTTTCCGCTCTCGGAGCGCTGGCATTCGAGGGGGACCGCAAACCAGTGGAATTCTATCTTTCGTCAAACCGCATCTTCTCCCCCGGCGAGAATACTATCGCCGTGGAGTTCAGCGGCCAGGTTGATGCCGGATCGCGCGTGGATCTTACCGCCTACCGCATCGTCGATCCGGTTGCGTTCTTCCTCGCCCAGAAAAACCCCCATTCCCCCGGCACCTCCGCCGATGACGAGAACAGCGGCAAGGCGTACGCGCTCGATACCAGAGATGGGAAGAAGTTCGTCAAGATCACCTCGTGGGATCTGAAGCTGACCGGCCGCGATCGCTACTGGCAGTATCAGTCGATCCCCGTTCCGGTCAAGGAGAAGGGGGTGTACCTGATTGCCGCCACCATCGATGGGCGGACGGCAACGGCACCGGTGGTGATCACCGAGCTTGGGATGATCGTCAAGCAGACCAGGGGGGAGGCTCTGGCGTTCGTGGTGAACCGGAAGAATGGCGAGCGCGTTACCGATATGCCAATCACGTTCGCCCGCGGCGGGAAGAACTCCACGGCATCGCGAACCGGAAGTGACGGCGTGGCAAAGGCCGCGATCGCGGGGCTGATGGCCCAGGCCGCCGGAACGGATGATGAGCAGTGGGGCTACGGCAACCAGCTTGTGGCGCTTGGAGCCAGGGATGGAAACTTCGTGATCTCCGACTCCTACTACTACGGCAGCTATGGCAACGGGGAGAACACCCAGATCTATCTCCACACCGATCGTCCGGTCTATCGCCCCGCGCAGAAGGTCTACTACCGCGGCATCGTCCGGCGCGTGAACGAAGAAGGGACATTTGAGACGGTGACGAACGACTCGGTGGAGATCAACGTAACCGACGCTCGCGGAGCATCGATCAAAAAGGATCATCTCCCCCTCTCCGATATGGGAACATTCAACGGCGAGCTTACGCTGGGGGATGAGCCGCCGCTCGGGGATTATACCATCAATGTCACGCGGGGGACATCGGGGCATCCCTTTACCTTCACCGTGGAGGAGTACAAGAAGCCGGAGTACGAGGTGACGGTTACGACCGATCGCCAGCAGTACACCCGCGGCGATGAGATCACCGCGAAGATCAAGGCCGATTATTATTTCGGATCGCCGGTGGCCGAGGGGGATGTCCACTACACAATCCTCCGCTCCCGCTACTGGCGGCCGTGGTGGGCAGGCTCCGACTGGGCCTATCTCTACGAGGGGATGGAGGATGAGCTGCGCGTCTACAACTACGGCATGGAACAGGTCGCCAACGG
>JBDSJW010000150.1:0-3916 GCA_039917235.1 Kapaibacterium sp. (SeqCode)
TGCCATCCGGGTCCATCACGTCGATCGACATTCCGTAGCCCTCGCCAAGCGAGAACGGCTCATCGCTCTTCATCGCAATGCCGGCCTCGCGACAGCGCCCGATGGCGGCGGCCAGATCGGGAACGTAGAAGGTGATATACGGATCCCACGTAACGCCGAGCGATGAATCGTGAGGGCAGCGGCTCCAGCCACGCCGGGGAGGATCGAACGCCGCCTTGATGATCGAAAAGGAAAACCCCTCCTGAACATAATAGACGTATGCCGGGCCCGCTGCCCGCTCCGGCACGCCGATCACTTCGCTGTAGAACTTCCGCATATTCTCAAAATCATGCACCCAGAAGGCGATATTTCCGAGATGCGGAATCACCGCCTCATCGTTGTGTTCAGGCGCCTCACCTTCATGCCGCTCGTTTGCTTCCATTGGTTCTCCGATATAATGATTGGAAAAATATCACCGTGATGATAGTAAATCATCCACACTATCAATAATCCCGCCGCGCGCCGCGCTTAAATTTCTCGCGTATCGGAAATGATATCGCGGATGTATTTTTACCGAACGCGGCATACGTCCGCTGGCGGGGCTTACGGGCGCCATTCCCCAGATATACAAGAGATTGCAGGCATATGAACGAACCAACGGATTTGACGGAGATGATCGGCGGGATGCTCAGATTTTATTCCCCGCTGATTTCCGATACGATGGAACGCCTCGGCATGCCAAGCGGCGCGCTGCATGATTCAATCCAGGCGCTCCCCATGAATCCATCCCTGAAGATCTGCGGGCCCGCGTTCCCATGCCGCGTGGTCCCCACATCGGAATATGTGGAGATCGATACGCTGCTGGAGATGATCGACGCAATCCCGAGCGGCGCGTTTGTGATCGTGGCGGCCGATGAGCCGGTGGACGCGGCGCTCTGGGGAGGGATGATGAGCGCGCGGGCGCAATCGCGTGGAGCGGTTGCAGCCGCGGTCAATGGTGGCGTGCGGGATATGGAGCAGATCGCGGCGCTCGATTTTCCGGTGTTCGGCACGGGACGCTGCATCAAGGATATCCGGCGGCGCGGCTATATGGCCGGCTACGATGTCACGGTGGAGTGCGGCGGTGTAACCATCCGGCCGGGGGATATCCTCTTCGGCGATGCCAACGGCGTCATCGCCATCCCCCACCAACAGTTCGCGACGGTGTATCATGAGCTGGAGACGGCGTTTACGGAGGAAGCGGCAACGCAGCGCGGCCTTCTTGCCGGCGGCGGCGCGCGGTCGCTGTTCGATCAGTATGGAAGATTTTAGATGATGTTGATGTTCATATTTACGTGAACGTACGGTACGGGCGGGTTTTAAACCCGCCCCGACAGACAGATAGCACAGCCAGCACGAACGAACAGATAAACAGACATCAGAAAAACCAACATCGCTACGGACCGGAATATATCAGCCCCGCGTGGCCGTCTGGCCCCCAGCCCCACCGGCTATTTCCATCTTGGCAACGCGCGATCCTTTCTGCTTGCGTGGCTTCAGATGCGCTCGATCGGCGGTGAAATCATCCTTCGTATCGAGGATCTGGATCCACTGAGAGCGGTGGAGGGGGCAGCGGACGGCATCATCAGCGATCTCGGCTGGCTCGGCCTGGACTGGGATAACCCGATGTCCCGCGAGTATGTTCAATCCAGCCGTTTCCGCATCTACCACGACGCCATCACCGATCTCCGCAATCGCGGCCTGGCCTACGAGTGTTTCTGCTCGCGAAAAGATCTGCACGATATCGCCAGCGCCCCTCACGGCGATGCGGGCATGGGCGCGCTCCTTCCGCTCGCGAGGCTATCCCCCCGTTTCGATCGCGGGGAGCGCTTCCGCGTCATCATCGAACACGATCCGCTGCACCGGCTTCAGCATCAGCGCGCAAAGGCCGCAGATGCCGGCCAGCACGCCGCCGCAGACAATCGTCAGCAACGGCCCGATGGCGGCGCTGACAAACCCGGCGATGCCGGCGGAGAGGGCGGTAACGCCGTAGACCGCGATATCGATATAGCCAAATGCCCTGCCGAGAAGCTCCCGCTGGACAAGTCGCTGGATGATGGTGGCCCGGGAGACGATGATAAGCGGAATTGCCAGCGCGTGGATAAAGGTGGCGATGTTGAGCATCGTAAGATCCCTGGCCAGCAGATAGAGAATGAACGTAAACCCATCGAACGTCAGGCCGATCGCCCAGAGGCGCCCCACCTTTTTTATCGGCGGAAGCCGGTGGAGGAGCAGCCCCGTGACGGTCATGCCAAGCGCGTACATCAGCTCGATCAGCGCGAAATCGCCGAGCGAGCCGTGGAAGACTTTCTTCACCAGCAGCGGCGTTCCAACGATGGCCGGCCCCATCAACAGCAGATTGTTCATCAGCGATACAAGGAACACCCACCGCACGCTCCGGTTTCCCATCACCGTCCGCAGCCCCACCATCGCGTCCTGGCGCAGCTCGGCCAGACGGATGCGGGCGGGATTGCCGGTGGCGAGTTTTGTGCGGATGGTGCTGATGGAGAGGAACGATACCAGATAGGTGACGGCGTTAACCGACAGCAGGGCGACTGGCCCGCGCTGCCCCACGCCGATTGCCGCGAAGATCGGCCCGGCAATCGCCGCGAACTGCCGCGATGACTGCATCACGGCGTTGACGCCAAAGAGCTTCGCGGGATCATCCACGATAATCGGAAGCGCGGAGTTGTAGGCGGGGTTGAAGAATGCGGTAAGCGTGGTAACGACCATCACGGTGCCGCCGGCCCAGGCCACGCCAAGGTTGCCGGTCATCGCCGCCACCGGCAGCAGTCCCAGCGCCAGCGCCCGCCCGCCATCGGCGATCAGCATCACCCGCTTCCGGTCCCTCCTGTCCACATAGACGCCGGCGACCAGCCCGAAGATGACGATTGGAATATAGGCGACCATCTGGAAGGTCCCCACCTTCCGTTCCGAGCCGGTAAGCTCCAGGATCAGAAAGAGAAAGCCGATCGATGCAAGAGAATCGCCAAACCCGGAGGCAAGCTGGCCGATCCAGAGAAGGAGAAGATCGCGACGGCCGAGGAAGAAGCGATGGTAGAGGCGATCGACTATCCCCATGTGCTCCCAGGCCCGGATTACCGTTGGATGTGATGGATATGCCCGCCGGCCATCCCGCTGGGAGATGGCCGGCCTTCGGGCGCGATCGGCTTATTTGTGTGCCGGAGGGGTCGGCTTGGCGGCGGGTTTGCTTGGAGCGATGTTATGCACCGCCGGGCCATCACCTTCATCCTCATCGGAGAAGACGCTCTCATCGGCGTCCGGCGTTCCGGAGATGGTCACATCCACCGCGGCTCCCTGGGCCACCTGTGTGTAGGGGGGAATCGCCTGCTCGATCACGGTGTTCTTGACGTAGGCGGGGTCATCCTTGTAGCGGATAACACCAAGGACGATGCCGGCGTTTTCGAGGCGCGTTCTGGCCTGCTCGATATCGAGCGAGAGGAGGTTGGGCATCATCGTGAAGCGGGTGCTTGGCCCGCGGCTGATCATCACGTCCACCGTTGCTCCCGGACGGGCGCCCACCTTCGACGGGATGCTCTGGGCGTAGATCAGATCCTTCATCATCGTATCGTTATGCTCGTAGGTCATCTCCCCCAGCTCGAACCCGTTCCGCATCAGGTTGATGCGTGCCTCCCGCAGAGGCATGCCGAGAAGATCGATCATCGGGATCATCTCCGTCCCACGGCTCACCGTCAGATAGATCCGCCGTCCCTGCTTCGTCTGGGTCTGCCCGTACGGAAGCTGCATCACCACCGTCCCCGCCGCATAGCGATCGTCAAACCGTGGCTCCCCCTTCTTCACCTCGAACCCGAGCTTCTGGAGCTTGCCGGACGCCTCGGCGAACGGCAAGCCGACCACATTGGGGACCAATTCCACC
>JBDSJW010000151.1:0-2857 GCA_039917235.1 Kapaibacterium sp. (SeqCode)
GGCCGCGATGCTCGCGGTGGCGGCCCCTCCCTCCCCGGCGCCCCCACCAACCGCATCACTGCCGAACGGCTCGGGGCTTGCGCGGGTTGCCGGCCGTCTCGGGTTCGGCCCGGCGCAGTGGCTGATCACCGCCGCCGTGGCGATCGCCCTCGCGGCCGGGAGCGTGCTGCTGATTCCGTCGGGCGATTCGGATCGGGTTCCGGCGGGTTCCGCGCAACCTGCGCCGGTTCAGCCGGGGGATGCCGTCGCGGGGGAACATCCCCGGGGATCATCGCAGCCCGCCGTTCCGCCCGCGCAGTTGCCGGTGAACGTTGAAGTTGCGCCGGAAACGCATGCCGGCTCCGCGATGGCGCCCGGATCGGATGCCGGCGCCGGTCACGCGCCGACGGATCGGAAGGAGTTGCCACGGGAAACCAGTTCCGCCAGCCACCCGGCCGCTCTCCACGAGAAGCGGAATGCCGCCGGAACAGCGACGGTGGAGAATGCGAACCATGGCGGCGGTATCGGCGATGCCGAAACACCGGATCGTCCCGAGAAGCCGAAGATCGATACACTGAACCTTAACGCCCACATTCGGATCAACCCGAACGGCGGCAGCAAATAGAGAGCAGATCCTCTGGAATAAGTCTCCGTGATTCCATTGGTTGAACGGTCCACGCCCGACGGGGCGCGGGCATGGCCGGTCCGCACGGGCCGGAGGACGGATCACGACTGGTCGTGGACATGTCAGGCCGGGAAGTACAAACTATCAGGACTCATTCTACAAGGACATCATTCTATGAGCAAGAACAGACTTTCATTGCACCGATCGCTCTTCGTGATGCTGGCGCTCCTTCTGATTGGAGGTGCCACGGCGATGGCGAAAACGCCCAGAACCCCGCTCGGCCTCCGCGGCTGGCTGATCAACGACAGCTCCGGCCGGGTTCAGCTTACCTGGGTCAACGGCGATTCGCTGACCCCCAAGGGGGGGAACTACAACGTTTATCAGGCAAATGGAACGGACAGCCTCCATCCCACCTACGCGAAGGTCGCCACCGTGGCCGACTCCAACGGCATGGGCTATTATTCCGCGACTCTCGCGGAGGGAACGTATTCGTTCTACGTGAAGGCGGTCAGCGGAAACCAGGAGAGCCCGGCAAGCAATGTGACCACTGTGCGCGTCTTCAAGCAGGTGCTCAGCTTTACATCGTCGCCGGTGGATAGCACGCCGGGGGGCGTGGACTACCAGTTTCAGTTTCATGCGGTCTCCTCGCGTAAGGGGGATGTGATCCAGTACAGGCTCTCCAACCCCGAGGCGGGGATGACGATCGATGCCGCGACCGGCCTGTTCCACTGGCATCCGTACACCGTGGGATCGTTCAACATCTACGTCGTCGCCTATCTCCAGAATGATAAGGCGGTACAGCTTGAGCGTTCGCTCTATCTGACGGTACTCTCCACTCCGGCGATGACCTGCGTGACATTCTACGGCAGGGTGCTCTACGCCGATAATCAGACTCCTCCCAATGGCGGGTTTGTCTATGCGATGCCGCTCGACAGCGCCGACGGCCAGCCGGCCGGCATGGGGCATATCGACAGCAGGGGAAATTACAGATTCACCGGGCCGGCCGGAACCTATAGGATCGTCGCGGGTGCGTCCCCTGACTTCGATGTCACCTATCTCGGCGGATCTGGCATGACCTATAAGGTAGGGTGCGGTGATTCGGTGCTTGGGAACTTCAGCGTTACCAGAAAGCCGGTACAGCATCTGGTGGACAGCATCATGGGACAGGTACGGCGCGCGTCGGACGGCATGCCGGCTACCGCCACCATCCACTTTACAAGCCTGGACAGCTTTGCCCTGCATAACTACGACGTGACGACGGATTCCAATGGTCATTATTCCATTCTGATCGATGCGCCGGCTCTCTATATGGTGCAGGCAGTTCCTCTCAGCGGCGCTCTTCTCAGCCAGTATTACGATCACGCCGCCACGGCCGCGCAGGCCACACCGTTCCGCGCGGGTGGGGGCGCGATCCATACTCTCAACTTCGATCTCCCGGCGAATGTCGTCTATAACAACACGATCTCCGGCACGCTGATCTCGAAGAACAACAACCTGCTGAGCGGAATTATCACCGCCTACTCCATCACCAACGGGCGCATTGCCGACGCGGGTCAGATGGGCGCCCCCAATGGGAGCTTCAGCTTTACGAATCTGACGCCGGGCACGTACGTCCTGTTCGCAGCGGCGTATGACAGCAGCAGCGTCCCCGGTTACTATCGCCAGAACCACAAGGCGGAACGGAGCTGGCAGGATGGCACGCAGCTTACCGTTACCGCGACGTCGATGACCACCGGCATCGAGATCAAGCTGGATGAGGAGAACGGCCATCACGGCGCCAGCCATCTCCGCGGCTCGGTCAGCGAGGGGGGGGGGCGCGCAAAGCGTGATGATGCCGGCCTTCAGGGGACAAAGCCTCTTGCGGGAGCGCTGGTCTACGCAGTCGATGATCAGTCCACGGTGAGCGGATATGCCATCACCAACGCCGCCGGGACCTTCCAGATTGATAACCTGGCCGATGGAATCTACACGGTGCAGGTCGATAAGATCGGCTTCACCGGCACGATCCAGACGATCGAGGTCGGTACGAAGACGCAGGATGTGAATGCGATCCTGACCGCCGCCGAGGGGATCAGCGGGGCGCCGATGGAGGCAGTGACCGGAACATCGTTCATGGCGCTCCCGAACCCGGCCAGGGACCAGGTGACGCTGAGCTTCACGGCCGGCAACGGGTCGGCCCGACTAATGCTGGTGAATGCGTCGGGGGATGAGGTTCTTGCCCGGAACATCGAGACGGTGAACGGGACCAATATC
>JBDSJW010000152.1:0-10745 GCA_039917235.1 Kapaibacterium sp. (SeqCode)
CGCATGAAATATCAATGGTTACCGCTTCATGCGACCGACAATTGGGCATCGCTTGTCGCCGCTGTCGAGAATATTCTCAAGAATATCGGTACAGAATATCAGATTACTTTCTCGTAGGTACTTAACAAATGCGCTCACCGTGGCGTATCAGTTAATCAGGTTGTTGGCAACAACATCAACGCGATTTTGGATGCCTTTCGATTGCTAAGACCTACGGTAGTAGGATTATCGCGAGAGTATGCGACTTATTCCCACTACGCGCTCTTAAATTTCGCTCAGGAATGCGGACTTATGTGGGAATATCCTCAGAGCCAACAACATACTGGCCATAGGAACTTCTTTAAAGCAGACAGCTTTGCCCACTCAGACATTACAGTAGTACACATTCTTCCGTTATACGATGATGTTTGAAATCGCTGAGATATCAACTGACACAGACATCGCGCGTATAGTTGCTGGATATCATGTATTATTCCAGTATGATCGCGACATGCTGTTTACGGGATTCAATGTTTACGGCGCTCGCATTCTCGGATCATTATCCAAAGCATCTCGCAAAGATCGACGGCTGCGATATTTTCATTGTCAAATTACAGAGCGTCGGTACGATGATTTCATTAATCAAAGGATTAGCTATCTGTCGTTACTGCAACGTGCAGGCACAATATTTATCGTTGATAAAACATTTGACGGAGTTGAAATCGCGACGTACTTCCATAGTATTCGCGCAATACCAGAAACCTATTTGCCTCTCCCATCCTTTATGTGCCCCCCTCAGGAACAGCCGTTCTCGCACATCATTACGGCAAAGCTACAAGGGGGGACCGCGAATCAGCATCGTGTGATGCTCAACACTCTTACAGAGATTCGCGAGGATATTACAAATATGATATTGCAGCCAACCAAGACTGTACGCATAAGGAAGGGACTGCCAAATTTCTCCATTTATGAACGGGCCAGCACACCATCTAGCTATGCCTTATCTTTTGAGGTTACGGAATCTGTAGACAATCCATCGCAGTTAGTGATAGATGATCCTTCCAATCTTTTTGACCAATTTATTTTAGCATATTTACAATACTGTTTCCAAGTGCTGCCAAATGAGAGTCAAGCGATTGTCGATAACGAAACAGAGCCGCCAGCGGGATTCGCTAATCTATTGGACCTCATTGCTCGCATTAATAGGGATCGTAATGACACTCAGATAGATATGAACCTAGCTAGGATACGATTAATTAAGGCATTGCTTAAGTCCATTGGAAATTTGTCTGATATAACGTCACGTATTGGTTCTTCATTTACCAATATCGTATTGTTAAACGGTGATGCTTCGTCAAATAACGTCATCGGGGTTATTGATGAAGAATTAATTGCCCCTATCCTATCTGCGGCTGAGGTGATTGAAAAGGAATTCTCTCTTGTCCAAGAGGATGATAGACCTCTGCTTTATTCAGCGTCGATCTATCATCTAAATACCGATACACGGCAAGGCAATGCCGTTGTCAGACAGGAAGGTGGAACTGCTTTTTACAGACCGAAGATCCACATCTTAGGTGATGGTGAATTAACCCATTCAAAGTTCACGGAAAGCCTCCATGAAGGAGTCGAAATAACGGTCCGTGGAAAGGCTCGTAGGGTCGATGGCAAGATTAGAAAACTCGAGATTGAGTTTGAGGATGAGGTCTAGGAGAAATCCCGTCCTCTATTCTCTGCCTCAGTATCAATCTCTTCACGGCGCCATCTCCCTGATATCCCCATTCAATCCGCTGCACCGTTCTACTTCTTGCCTCCCTTCTCCGGTGGCACACTCACTGCCAGTTCCAGAAGATCATCAAAGCTCATATCGACCTTCAGCGGCTTCTCGTATGTTGATGGCCGTTGTTTCTTAGAATGGGAGGAGTCCGGCGGTCCACTCTTCGCGGCGCTTGGCTTCTTCGGTTGCTCTGTTGATCCTTTGGACGCGCGTGCCATTGGCGATAAGTATCTTATATGTTAAACGACCTTCGACCATACCTAAAGTACGAACGAAACGGTCAGGAGATTTCATCGTGCGGGTGTTATAGCGGTAGTCGTGTTCGGCGCAATAGCGGTGTGTATGCTCGCGGCTGATGTGGTGATACGTGCCGTAGATCATCCGTTTGAAGTGTGAGAACGCCCCTTCAATCGTGTTCGTGTGAACCTTCGGCCCGTCAAGCTGGCAACGGACATATTGCCCTTGAGCATGGTTCACGCTCTCATGCCCCGCGAAGATATCCCCCATCTTGCCATAGGATGAAAACTCGTCGGTCATCAGCACGGCGTTCGGGGAAACATTGGCCTCCAGGAAGTCCGTGATGGTCGCGGCCTTAACATCCGCGCTTGGCATCGAACGAAGCTCACCACCGCGCTCCACGACGGCAAGAACCGGCGTCTTCTTCTCGGTACTCCGGCCACGCTTCGGCGGTGTGGCGCTCTTCTTCCGGGGCTTCCCACCGACGTATGCTTCATCCGCTTCGACAATGCCCTTCAGGGGAACCTCAAAGGATCGTGCGCGGAGCGCGTACCGCAAGCGCCCCAACATGAACCACGCGGTCTTTTGCGTCACGCCGATATCATTGGCAAGCTGGATTGAGGAGATACCTTTCTTGCGACTGGCAACGAAATGAAAGGCAAGAAACCACTTGGAAAGCGGAAGGGGCGACTGTTCGAATATGGTTCCGACCTTCACTGACGACTTCTTCCCGCATGACCCACACTTGTACTTCTTTCCCCCGTCGATACGATAGACGGGCGTACCTTTGCAGTGCGGGCACGTGATATTGCCCTTCCAGCGGATCAACTCCAGATATGCCCGACAAGATTCTTCATCCGGGAACCGTTTATGGAAGTCCGTGAGATTGGTAAAGCCGGGGGTGATGGTCGTAGATTCGTTCTTCATATGGCACAAATTTACGGAAAATCGCTGGTCCCCGCAAGTATATAATTGCCTTCATGAATTGCCCTTACGGACACGGACCAGATAGCCACCACGGAGCCGGCGGATCCCACAGACCGCCCCGCCATCACCCCCGCAGAAACATCTTCCCAGCCATCTGCCGCACCAGCCCCTTGAACTCCAGCGAGAGAAGATTCACCAGCACCTCGTTCGATGCCATCTCCGTCGCATCGCAGATTACATCCACATGGAGAGGCTCGCCGCTGAGAACGTCGTAGATCTGTTGCTCGAAGAGGGAGAGGTCCTGCATGGGCTCGGCGCCACTCACCGCGGAAGTGGGGATATGATAGCCGACCGCGTCCAGCAGATCCTCCGGCGATTGCGTCAGCCGCGCACGGTCGGTCCGTATCAGCTGATTGGTCCCCCGGCTCTTTGGCGAGGAGATCGGCCCCGGCACCGCGAACACCTCGCGCCCCTGATCCAGCGCAAAACCCGCGGTGATCATCGCGCCGCCACGCTCGTCGCTCTCCACAACCACCGTCCCCGCGGACATTCCGCTCACAATCCTGTTCCGCTGCGGGAAATAAGGACGCAACGCCTTTACCCCGAACGGATATTCGCTGATCACCGCGCCATGTTCCCTGATCCTTTCCGCCAGCCCCGCGGAGATCGCCGGCTGAATCGTATCCAGACCGGAGGCTATCACGGCGATTGTCCTGCCGCCGGCACGCATCGCCGCCGCATGAGCATATGTGTCGATTCCACGTGCAAGCCCGCTCACCACCGTCACCCCCGCCGCCGCGCATCGCTCGGCGTATTTTTCCGCCGTCAGACGCCCGTATACGGTTGCCCCGCGCGTCCCCACAATGGCGATGGCGCGGGAGTCCCCCTCCTGAATCTCCCCCTTCACATAGAGAGTAATCGGCGGGGCGTAGATCTGCCGAAGCGCATCGGGATAACGATCATCCCAGAACTGAACGATCGCCGCGCCGAACTTCGCGGCCAGCCCGATCTGCTCCACGGCACGCTCCATGTATGGCTCGGGAGCGCGTATCGCCGATAGCGCCGTGCGCCGCAGGCCAAGCGCCGCCAGATCCTCATCCGGAGCGATGATGACCTCACGAAAGTATACTCCGCTCTCGACCAGCGCCCGGAGCGCCGACGATGTCATCCCCGGCAGATAGCCGAGCGCGAGAATCTCAGGTTGCGACAGCATCGACCCGGCCCCAGAATGGATGGAATGGTGGTTGATTACCGCATCATCGCGGGATGTTCCGTCATCATGCGGATCTTCGCGAGAAATCTATCGGCCAGCTCCTCCGCCTCCGCGCGCGCCGGAGCCTCGGCGATCACCCTGATGATCGGCTCCGTGTTCGACGCGCGCAGATGAACCCACGACCGCTCGAAATCGATCTTCAGACCGTCATCGGTGGTGATGCGGGCGTTATCGCCGGCGTCCGATTCTATCCGCTTCAGCATCGCCGCGGTATCAGTCCCCGGCGCCAGATCGGCCCTCCGCTTGACGATTTCGTACGACGGCAGATCGGCACGGAGCGAGGAGAGCGTGCCGCCATGTTCAAGCAGATGCTGAAGGGTGATGATAATCCCCGCCAGCGAGTCACGGCCGTAGTGGAGCGATGGAAGAATCACCCCCCCCGAGCCCTCGCCGCCGATTACCGCCCCCGACTCCTTCATCCTCTTTGCCACGTTGATCTCCCCCACCGGCGTCCTGAGAACACGCGCGCCGTATCTGGCCGCCACATCCTCCACCGCCCGCGTCGTGGAAAGGTTGACCACCGCCAGCAACTCCGCGTCGGCATCGCGACCGCGCTCCCAGCGGAGGATAAAATCGGCCGCCTGCGTGATGGTATACTCCTCGCCGAACGGCGCTCCGTTTTCATCGATCAGCACCAGACGATCCGCGTCCGGGTCCACCGCGATGCCAAGATCGGCTCTGCCGGCGATGACGGCGTCGGAGAGGAGCGTCAGGTTCTCCGGCAGCGGCTCCGGCGTGTGGGGGAAGCTCCCGCTTCCATCGCAGAAGAGGGGGATCACCTCGCAGCCGCAGCGTTCCAGCAGCCGAGGCACAATCACCGATCCCGATGCGTTGACGGCATCGACAACAACCTTGAAGGCGCGCCCCTGAAGCCCGTCCACGGTGACAAATGGAAGCGCCAGCGCCAGCTCGATATGCCGGTTCAGATCCCCCTCCGCGTCAGCTCGCGAGCCGATCTCCCGCCAGCCCGCGTACGAGCGCGGTTCCAGCCGATCGGCGATGGCGAAGAACCGGACGCAATCCTCGGGGCTCAGAAATATCCCGTCGCCATTGAGGAACTTCAGCCCGTTCCACTCCGAGGGATTATGCGAAGCGGTGATCGATATCCCCCCGACCGCCTCCGATTTTTCGGTGGCAAGCTGCACCGTGGGCGTTGGCGCCACGCCGATAACGCGAGCCGCCGAGCCGCAGGCCCGCACCGTGCCGACGACGATCTCCTCGATCCAGCTCCCGCTGGGTCGCCCATCGCGGCCGACGACGATAATTCCCGTCCCCGCGTATTCGGTAAATGCCGCAACGTAGCGGACGATAAGATCCGGCGTAAGCCCGTCACCGATGGTGCCGCGAAGGCCTGATATTGAACGTATGAATGGCATTGCGTGATTTCGATTGTGCGATTGAAACTCTCCCGACGGCATGGCGAACGCGCCGCCACCGAAGGGGCCGGGGCGAAGATACGGGTTCGGATGCAACAGATGGTGTTATCCAGCGCGATGGCGGGGAGCTTCGCGAGAGTTTTTTCGTATGTTTGCCGTCCTTAACTCTCAACCTTCGAGCGTATCCCTTATGCATATCTCCTCCATCCTCGAAGAGCAGTTCATTGCGATCAAGCTCCCGGCGACGACCAAGGAACAGGCCCTTAACAGCATCATCGACATGCTTGGCACTTCCGAAAAGGTCACCAATCTGGAGAAGGTCCGCACGGCTATCCTTGAACGCGAAAAGCTGATGAGCACCGGCGTGGGGCACGGTTTCGCGATCCCGCACGGCAAAACCGACGCGTTGCAGGATATCGTTGCCGCGTTCGCGATCACCGAACAGCCGATCGACTTTCAGGCGCTGGATAACCAGCCGGTTCAGTTGATCTTCCTGCTTGTCGGCAAGGAGACGCATGTGGGGACCCATCTGAAGCTGCTGAGCCGCATCAGCCGGCTTATGAACAACGAATCGTTCCGCCATCAGCTTCTTGCAGCCACGACCCCGGCGGAGGTTCTCCAGCTGTTCGATCAGGAAGAGCATCGTTATTTCGAATCATGAAACGGAAGGCGCGCTGAGTACCGTACCGATAGAGCTTCCTTTCGCCGCCCTTCCACGAAGGGCGTTTTCATTCAGATTCCATCCAGCGTGATATGAACTATCAATCCCTCAAGGGCTTTCCCGATATCCTCCCCGATGCAACCGCCGGCTGGCGCGGGCTTGAAAGCGTGATCCACGAACTGGCCCGCCGGTTCGGCTATGGCGAAATCCGCCTCCCGATGCTGGAATCCACCGATCTGTTCGCCCGGGGCGTTGGCGAGGGGACCGATATCGTCGGCAAGGAGATGTACAGCTTCCTCGATAAATCGGACCCGCCGGAATCGCTGACGCTGCGGCCGGAGCTTACCGCCAGCGCGGCGCGCGCGTTTGTGCAGCATAGCATGGCGCAGGCGCAGCCGATCACCAAATGGTACTACATCGGCCCGATGTTCCGCTACGAACAGCCGCAGGCCGGCCGCTTCCGGCAGTTCCATCAGTTCGGCCTGGAGCTGTACGGCTCGCCGAACCCGGAGGCTGATGCCGAGGTGATCATCGCCGGCGCGGAACTGCTGCGGATGCTGGGGCTTACCAACTACAGGCTCCGCCTCAACTCGATCGGCACGACTGAGGAGCGGGGGGCATATCGCACGGCGCTGCTTGAATATCTGACGCCGCTTAGCGGGGAGCTGAGCCAGGAGAGCGTCCGCCGGATGGAGAAGAACCCACTCCGCGTGCTGGACTCCAAGAAGGCGGAGGATATCCGCGCCACGGCCGACGCGCCGAAGATCCTCGATTTCCTCCAGGAGGAATCGCGCGGACATTTTGAGCGGGTCAGGGAATTGCTGACGGCATCCGGCGTGGAGTTCACGATCGACCACCGGCTGGTGCGCGGGCTGGATTACTACACGCGGACGGCGTTTGAGTTCCAGGGGCTGGACCTTGGGGCGCAGGATGCTCTGGGAGGGGGCGGACGCTACGATATGCTGATCGAACAGGTCGGCGGAAAGAGCACGCCGGCGGTCGGGTTCAGCTTTGGGATGGAGCGGCTGCTGATAGCGCTTCAGCATGCGGGGCTGGCTGCTGATACGGCGCCGGAGGAGGATCTCTACGTGATCGGCCTGGACGATGCATCGCGGGCATGGGCCGCGACGGCAACCGCGGAGTTCCGCGCCGCCGGCCTCTCCGCCGAATGCGACCTGCTCCGCCGCTCGATGAAGGCGCAGATGCGCGAGGCAAACCGTCGCGGCGCACGCGCCGTGGTGATTGTCGGCGGCGATGAGCTGGCCGGACGGCACGCGCAGGTAAAGGATCTGGGGAGCGGCGATCAGCGGGCCATCGGCTTCGATGATCTTCTGGGGGAGCTGAAAGGGCTGCTGGCCCGCCCTGCAACTCCGCACATTGTCCCGGCACCGGTGCAGCCGGACAGGACCGAGCCGATATCGGAATCGTAAACCGGGATATCTCCGGCCGGGGAAACATCGGCCGGAGCATCTCACACTCAATCGATCATCTCGATGACCCTCGCCGAATTCACGATCACGCTCCACCTCCGCAGAGAAGAGGAGAGCGGCCGCACCTGGACGGTATTCCGCGTGGCGACCGTCCGGGAGTTCAGGATGTTCCGCTACAGGATTCAGATCGACGGCGGGCTGGATGCCGACGCAAGGACGTTCGATTTCCGCATCCACGGTGTGCAGGCGCCCACCAACCTGATGCCGGAGACCGGCCCGGCGTTCACGGAGCTTGCCTTTCCCGATCTCGACGGCGAATATCGCGTGCGGCTGGCCGGCGCCAAACACGCCGAGGAGTTCTCATGTATCGTTTCGACGGGGACGATCGTGCTTCTTCCGCTTCCGGCCGGGAGCACATTGAACGTCGGCACCGAAAAAGAGGTTGAGAACGTTCGCCAGTAACGCGATCTTGGCGGCCCGTTCGTCGAATAGCCGAACGTATTTATGGAATCGCAATTCCGCGATCGCTCTTACCTGATTTCCCTCGGATGGCGACACTACTGAAAACCATCAGACGCCCCGTCTCAGCCAACATCAAGATTGCGCTGGTGTTTCTGGCGTTTCTGATCGTGGCCGGCACGCTCTTCTTTACCAACCGGCTGGTGAAGGATCTGAAGGAGCGAGAGAACACCACTATCCAGTTCTACGCAAACACATTCGGCAGCCTGGCGAGCTTCCAGGAGGTTTCGGACGATACGAAGCATTCCACCGATGCGCTCTCGGGGCTCTTCTACGATATCACAAAAATGGTGGACTTCCCGATGATCACCACCGATGCCGACAGGAAGATCCAGGGGACGCTGGACACGCTGACCGGTAAAGTGAAGTCGTATGCCGATCAGGTGAAGAACGTGGACTACGATCTCCATGCGCCGATAGAGGAGCAGCAGACGGAGCTTCAGGAGAGAATCGCGGCTATGGGACGGTACCACGAGCCCATCCCCATCTATTATATCCAGGGGGGTGATTCGACCGTCTTCAATTACGTCTATTATGATGAATCCAGCATCATCAAGGAGATACGCCTTCTCCCGTATGTGGGGATCGTGATCATCTCGATGTTCATCTTTGTGGGCTACATCAGCTTCAGCCATGTGAAGCGGAATGAGCAGTCGAATATCTGGGTGGGGATGGCGAAGGAGACGGCGCACCAGCTTGGGACACCGTTAAGCTCACTGCTCGGCTGGATAGAGCTGCTCCGCTACACGCCGGAGGATACCGATCAGGTGCTGGAGGCGGCCGATGAGATGCAGCGGGACGTGGAGCGGCTGAACAAGATCGCCCACCGCTTCTCGAAAATCGGATCGGCGGCGGAGGTAAAGGTGGTGGAACTGACCGGCGTGCTGAGGCATGTGGTGACCTATTTCGAGCGACGGCTGCCGCATCTGGGGAAGAAGGTGGCGCTTACGCTCGATGAATCGGCGCCGGCCTACGTGGCAATCAACACCGACCTGTTCGAGTGGGTGTTCGAGAATCTGGTCCGCAACGCGGCGGACGCCATCGACCATCCCGATGGAACAATCAGAATGCGCGTCCATGAAGTGCGCGGGGTGGTGGTGGTTGACGTCAGCGACAACGGTCGCGGAATCGATCCGAAGAACAAGAAGGACATCTTCCGCCCCGGCTTCTCCACCAAGCAGCGCGGCTGGGGGCTGGGGCTCTCGCTGGCGAAGCGGATCGTGGAGGAATATCATGGGGGGAAGATCTTTGTGAAGAACTCATCGTCGGCGGGGACAACGTTCAGGATACGCCTTCCGGCCGTGGAGGCGGAGGCAAGCAACGGCAAGCCGAAGCAGAAGATCAGCCCGTTCCGCATGAGGCTTGAGGAGCTGCGCGCCAGATAGCGGCGCATTTTCTGGTCGGTTCGAAAGAAATTGCAGCGGACGTGGAGATCCCTTCGGCGGCGGTTATATTGATCTCTCTTCTCCGCGCGGCGGACCGGCAATCGTTCAATCATTCGAACGGAAAAGGACCGATCCTCCGGCTCACTCAGAACTCACAAACGCACATGTCCGAACCCCTTACCTACAAATCCGCCGGCGTCGATGTCGAGGCCGGTGAAGAGATGGTCAACCGCATCAAGCCGCTTGTCCGCGCCACGTTCAACAGCAATGTGCTGGCGGAGATCGGCGGATTCGGCGGCCTGTACGATGTCTCCTTCCTGAAGAAATTCGATCACCCCGTCCTTGTCTCCTCCGTCGATGGCGTCGGCACAAAGCTGAAGGTCGCCTTTATGGCGGAGCGGTACGACACGGTCGGACAGGATCTGGTGAACCATTGCGTTAATGATATCGCGGTCTGCGGCGCGCTTCCCATCTACTTTCTGGATTACTTCGCCACCGGGGCGCTGGAACCGGACGTGGCGGTGGAGGTGATCGCCGGGTTCTCGCGGGCATGCCGGGAGAACGACTGCGCGCTGATCGGCGGCGAGACGGCGGAGATGCCGTCGATGTATCAGGCGGGGGAGTTCGATCTGGCCGGCACGGTGGTCGGCGTGGTGGAACGGGAACGGATCATCAACGGCGCCGGTTCGGCCTCGGGAGATATCCTGCTCGGGCTTCCATCGACCGGGCTTCATACCAACGGCTACTCGCTGGCGCGCGCCGCCCTCTTCCCGAAGCATACGCTGGATGAGATGATGCCTGATGGAAGCGGAACCATCGGCGAGGCGTTGCTGGCGGTTCATCGCTCCTATCTGAAGGCGATTCAGGAGACGCTGGGGATGGAGGGGATTCACGCCTATTCCCATATTACCGGCGGCGGCATCATCGGCAACACGACGCGGGTTGTGCGGAATCCGCTGGAGCTGAAGATCGACTGGAAAGCATGGACGCGGCCGGAGATCTTCAACCTGATCCAGCGCGCGGGAAATGTCCCGGAGGATGCCATGCGGCAGGCGATGAACCTCGGCATCGGGCTGGTGATCGTGGTTGCGAAGGATGGCGCCGATGCGGTCGTGGAGCGGCTTCGCGGGATTGGCGAACACCCGATTGTGATCGGCGAAGTGGTATAGGGGGGAGACTGGGGG
>JBDSJW010000153.1:0-12502 GCA_039917235.1 Kapaibacterium sp. (SeqCode)
TACGGGTTTACCGCAGGCCCACGGGTTGCCGCCTATTTCTTGAACATCCGGGCAATCAGGGCAACCACGCCAATCAGCACCACAACCAGAATCACGCCCAGCCACATCCCCGTCTTGAAGATTCCTCCAATCACGTCGCACCCAGCCATGCTGAGACTGATGGTGATCAACGTCGCGATCACGAAAAACTGCGCGATATAATATCCTTTGCCGCTCATCTCTTTATCCTCGATCAATAGCTGTTGAACATCATTTCATCCTACGCTGAAATGATTTTCAAACCACGGGCCAGATATTCTGCAATAGGAAAGATGAATCACTCAATCATTTTGAAATACAGAAAGCCGAAAAATCAGCTCCGAGCGATCACGTAGCACTTCATATCGAATTGTTCGACATTCCATTATACAACATCCTAGCGGCACTCAGACTGTTCAACAACGATCAGCTGCAAGGCGGCCGAACCTGAACGAATGAGGTGTCCTTCCGGATGCCGCAGTGAGCGAACGGTGAAGGCCAACGCCGCAGATGACGTTGTTCAACAGTCTGCCAGGTCATTGTGGTTCCGGTGATATCGTTTCTATCGGGCTGGCGTGTGCCTCAGGTCCGCGACTATTTCCTTCCGCAACGCCGCATGAAATTCAGAACGGCATAGTTATCAGAATTATCGAAGCGAAAGGGTGTGCGTTTGTTGAAACCGCTCATTTTTCCCAATCAACGGGGTAATGCTCCAAACGCCGACCGTGACCATAGTGGGCACCACTCTGGCACGACGATTGAGACTGAGCAGAAAGAGCCGGTCTGTCAGGCCGGACCATAACCGATCAAGCAAGCAATCCCAGGGAGGACGAAATGTCGTTGAAGGACGCGTACAAGGATAAGATGAACGCCCAGCTCGACGAGTGGGATGCTGATGTGGCAAAGATGCGCGCAAAGGCCGACAAGTCGGAGGCCGATGCCAAGATTGACCACTACAAGGAAATCAATGGATGGGAGGCGCATCGTGACAACGCGCGCGCAAAGCTAAAGGATCTTGACAATGCGGCGGAGGATACCTGGGAGGATGTCAAAAATGGTGTGGAAAACGCCTGGAATGATGTTCGGCACGGGTTCACAAAGCTGACAAATCGCTTTAACTGATCCCCGCATGTACATTATGGGGTCTCCGGGCGCCGCTGCTTCACGGACGCATCCTCGCCGTATTTGGTGGCTCGGCGTTGATATCGATTCGAGGCAGCCATGAATGCGTATGGAGAGAGAACGACCGCTCTCTCCATGCGTATTCTTTTTTCGGCGGTTGCCGTCATAATCATCCGGCCACGACAATCACCACTTCCAGACCACACCGAAGTTCAATCCCGATCCCGCGATGGCGTTTCTTCCGGAGAGATAGCCTCCGTACCCCACGTTCAGATCCATCCCCTCGTTGACCCCATATGTTATCCCGACCATCAGCCGCGAGAATGACTGGCTGAAGATCAGCAGGCCGGCCGGGACGGTTCCCGGATCGCTTGCCGCGCGGTCGAAATCGGCGGTGGAGTGGGAGCCGTCGAACACCCCCTGAAGCATAAACTCGCTGCTCAGATGCAATCCCATCTCCGCGAGATAATTCAGCTCGTTGGCAAGGCTGTTTCTGATCCTGTAACCGCCGGAAAGCTGTGCGTACGCGTTCATCCCAAGCATCGGAAAGCTGCCGCCGGTCGTAAGGGCGATTTCGTAATCAAGGACGCCGCTGCCGAGCGGGATCTGCTGCAACGGGGAGCCGGTCGGCAGCTTTACTCCGAGCGTTATCGTGGCAACGTAGGGTCCGCCGGCGGGGATCAGGCGCACCCTTCCACTCAGCCAAAGATCGCTAAGTCCGCTGGCCGATGCCGTTGTATCGCGCTTGGTAAGCTGATTGTGAGCCTGGCGGACCGCCACCTTGTACTGCGTGGAGGCAACTCCCGTCAGCCAGCTCGTGAAACCATATTCGCCATACAGGGCGATATCGGTCACGCCGAAATTGGCGCCGCTGTAGTTGATGGTATCCTCGAAGAACGGATGGTGATCCCCGTCCAGCCCATATTGATCGTCGGCGGAAAGCGAGGTAAGCCCGATCTTGAAATAATACCCCCCGTCATCCCGGTTCCACGCCCCTCCCCCGGCCACGGCCGTACAGGTCACGATCGCGAAAAGGATAAGCGACAGGAGAGGCCCGCGGAGGCAGGCCGGCAATGATGGAAGGATGCAAAGCATCGGCATGGATTGGGTGCGGGACCGGCTCGTGGTTCCGGTCGGGCAGATGGAACTCCGCCCACGAGCCCGGGGTTCGATATCATGGGAAGGGACGAAGGGGAGTTGCTAGTTTACAGTGACCTCGTATGTGCGCTGGGTCATCCGCGTCAGCACCACCTTTTTTCCACGGAAGAACTTGATGACGTTAAAATAGCGAGTAAAGTAAACGTTTCCGCGTCCGCGGAGCTTCGTCATCGCATCCCTCGGGATCTCGTAGGCGCCCACGCCATCATCCACAAGCTGGCGATATGTATATCCCGGCGCCTGCCAGGTGATCGACATGCCGCCGGAGACGGAGAATGGGGAACTCCAGCTTACCTGAAGCGCCACATCGCCACGAATATCGGCGCCGGTGGCGAACGGAAGCACGCTGTCGAGACCGTCGATCCTCGGCATGGTGAACGATGCGGTATCGCCGCTTGAATCGGTGAGCTTCCAGATGTTATCGCTCAGCACCCCGGCGCCGCTGGAGGAGCCAAGGCGGAGCGTATCGGGGCCGGTAACCCGGAGCTGGGCGCCGTTAAGAAACACCTTGGCAGGAAGAGTGGTGATCAGCGAGGAATTGCTGGTGTCGTGCTTGACGCGAAACTGTGCCTGAAACGCGCTGGTATTTGTGTGGCTGAGACTGTCCTTAAGGATTGTGGTCTGTGTGGAAAAGACCACGCCGCTCTCGGCATAATAGTCGCCATCGGCCGGCTGATTGCTTGGAGCGAGCAGATCGAACGGGAGGACGGCGTTGCCGGTCGGGGCATTCACCGTGCGCGATTCGCAGCCGGCAATGCCGCCCGCAATCGTGATAAGGGCCAAAAAGAGGAAGAAACGCATGGGAAAGCTAGGGTTGATTGTCGTTCTTATCATTGACGCTAAGTTACGTCGGGATTGTCCAACTCCGCCGCCGCCGTGGCAGAGATGATATCCACATCAGGGGAAAGAATGTGGATAACCAGGTGGAAAAGTTGTTGAAAGAATGTTGTTTGCAATCGCGGCCAAACCCCGTAAGATTGCTACCCCTCGCGAGAGACACTTCAAGTTATACGTCGTATCGGGCGCACTATTGCGTCCGGCGCGACTTCTTCCGCCGGTGATTCCGCCCCGGGATGTCAACCGGAGACTTCAGGGGAGCAGACTGTAGAGCCAGACGATCGTTGCGGTCCGAAGCAGAACTCAGGTCCTTTCTCCTTCCGCTCATTTCAAGAGTTTGACGAGGCATCAACAGTGATAGCTGGCGGTATACTTAATGAAGGAGATAGTGAGTCGAGGGGTTATCCGCTGGATAAGATGCTCAATGCCGGGCGTCGGAACCAGAAGATCGTCCATCTGGATCACACCGCCGATCGTACGCCTCCCCATTCGAAAGATGCCGAGATGTCCGTGCTGGGAGCGATGATGCTCGACAAGGAGGCCGCCAGCAAGGTCATCCAGATCGTCCCGCCCGACGCATTCTACTACGAAACCCATCGCATCGTCTACACCGCGATGCTGGCGCTTACCGACCGCAACCAGCCGATCGACATCATCACGCTGAACGATGAGCTCCGCCGGATGGGAAAGCTGGCCGATGTCGGCGGATCGCACTACCTCTCCGAACTCAACATGCGGACGCCGACGGCCGCAAATGTTGAGTTCCACGCGCGCATCATCTTCGAGAAAGCGCTTAAGCGGAGGCTGATCAGCGCCGCGACCGAGATCATCGGCAACTGCTACTCCGAGACAACCGACGCGTTCGAGGAGGTGGATCACGCCGAGCAGAAGATGTTCGAGATCGCCGAAAGCCGCAACAGCCGCAGCTACCACTCCATGAAGCGCCTGGCGCACGAGACCATCGAGATGCTGGAGACGATTTCCAGCCGCTTCTCGGAGGGGGGCGGGGTGATCGGCGTCCCCTCCGGCCTGGTCAAACTGGACAATCTCACCGGCGGATTTCAGCGCTCCGATCTTGCCATCCTCGCGGCACGGCCATCGATGGGCAAAACCGCGATGGCGATGAGCATGGCCCGCAACGCCGCCATCGATTACAAGAAAGCCGTCGCGTTTTTCTCGCTGGAAATGTCAGCCACGCAGCTTGTGATGCGTCTGATCTCCGCCGAGGCAAAGGTGGACGCCCATCGCCTCCGCACCGGCGATCTGAAGAACGAGCACTGGCAGCAGATCGTCTCAACCGTCCACCGGCTCACCGAGGCGCCGCTTTATATCGACGACACGCCGGCGCTCGGCATCATGGAGCTGCGCGCCCGCGCCCGCCTGATGAAGCGGGAGCACAACATCGAGCTGATCGTGATCGATTACCTCCAGCTTATGCACGCCCCCAAGGCGGAGAGTCGCGAGCGGGAAATCTCCATGATCTCCCGCGGGCTGAAGCAGCTTGCCAAGGAGCTGGACATCCCCATTATCGCCCTTTCGCAGCTTAACCGTTCCGTGGAATCGCGCGGCGACAAGCGGCCGATGCTGAGCGATCTCCGCGAATCGGGATCGATCGAGCAGGATGCCGACGTTGTGATGTTCGTCCATCGCCCGGAGTACTACGGCATCATGACTGACGAGGAGGGGATGCCGACCGAGGGGACGGCGGAGATCATTATCGGCAAGCAGCGTAACGGCCCCACCGGCACCGCGAAGGTGGCGTTTATCAAGGAGTTCGCCCGCTTCGAGAACCTCGCGTTCCAGTACGACACCCCGCAGTACCTCTCCCCCGCCGGGGACGACGCCCCGTTCTGATCCTCCTCCCGGATGATCCCTCTTGTTTATTGCCCCACCTCCCTGTAGTTTTTACCTTTTCGATTCATCAGTGAGAGGAATATCTCCCGGCATGGCATTATCCCCCGATACGGAAAACGTCCTGAACTATCTCGATAACACGTCGGGACAGGGACTGCGCAAGAGAAACGACATGGGAACGCTGCTGGAGCTGGCGGCGGAAAGCGGCGATCATGAGAAGATGAACAGGCTGATTTTTCACGGTCGCCATCTTCATAATCTCTACACAACGCTTCGCAAGGCGCAGCCGGGGGGGGAGGGATATTCCACGCTGGAACGGGAGTTCTCCGCCGCCGTCGAAACCATACGCGAGCTGCTTGCGCTGGTGCTGGTGGACGCCACGCCGGAGCAGATCGAGCGATTCAACGCCCAGTACTACGCCGTTACGCAGGGGAGCCTCCGCAACCTGATCGACCTGGCCCACGACCTTGGCGTGCTGAAGACCGTGCAGAACGATCGCAAATACAATCGCGTCGATGAAGCATCCTCCGGCGGGGAGCCGGCGGAGGGATAGCTTGTAACTCCCCCCCGCCCGATGCAAATTGAATCCCCCCCGTGCCGGCGAACGCCCCTCTCCGGCCATCACCGCCGGGGCAGATATATCTCCGTGACATTTCACGTACCTCATCAATAGAGAGCGCAGACATTATGGTTTTGGATCTCAGCGGGGTTCGCGCGCTGATAACGGGCGGAACCAGAGGGATAGGCAGAGCCATCTCCCTGGCGCTGGCATCGTCCGGCGCGCGTATCGCGGTCAACTATAGAACGAACGCCGAATCGGCGGAGCAATTTGGCCGGGAGCTTGGCGACCGGCATTTCGAGCATATGGTGCTGAAGGCCGATATCACGCAGGAGCGATCGGTCGGCACGATGATGAAACGGGTGGAGGAATCGTGGGGAGGGCTGGATCTGCTGGTGTTGAACGCGGCAATCTGGCAGCGGGGCGAGCTTGGAAAGATGTCGCTGGCGGACTGGCGGGAGACGATCAACACCAACCTGACCGGCTCGTTTATCGTGGCGAACGAGGCGCTCCGGCTGATGACGCTGGGGGAATCCACGGCGCCGAAACGGATCATCTTCATCTCCTCCACCTCCGGCATTCGCGGCGAGTCCTTCCACTCCCACTACGCGGCATCGAAGGGGGGATTGATCGCGATGACGAAATCACTGGCGGTGGAGCTGGCGCCGCTCGGCATCACGGTCAACTGCGTGGCGCCGGGATGGGTCCGCACGGAGATGACGGCCGCCGCGCTGGCGGACAATTCGACACGAAAGGCGATACAACAAACAATCCCGCTCGGGCGTCCTGGAGAGCCTGATGAAATCGCGGCGGCAATCGTCTTCCTCGCCTCCCGACAGGCTTCGTATATTACCGGCGAGGTTCTCAACGTCAATGGCGGATATGTTCTCTGAACATTCACGACCGGACGGGCCTGGATTTGCCGATCGTTGACACTGCCGGGATATTCCGTTGGAAGTTTTCAGACAACAAACGGAATCCGGCGGAACGCGCAACGGTTGACGCTGATACGATGACATCCGGCCGTTCGGCAGCTCGCGCGCGCAATACGTTCATCCGGACGGAGCGCCGGGCCGCAGCCCGCATACCGAACAACATTTATACAACCAGACAGGAGTTTCCCATGCCGGGAGCAATGATTGAGATTACCGATGCGAATTTTACGGCCGAAATCCTTGAGTCCGATATCCCCGTGCTCGTCGATTTCTGGGCTGTCTGGTGCGGACCGTGCCGCGCCATCGCCCCGACCGTGGAGGAAATCGCCGTTGAATTCGCCGGAAAGGCCAAGGTCGCCAAGGTCGATGTTGATAACAATCAGGCAATCGCCGCGCAGTACGGCATCCGCTCCATCCCAACCCTGCTGATCTTCAAGGACGGCCAGGTGGCGCAGCAGATCGTTGGCGCGGTGCCGAAGCAGCAGCTTGTGGACGCGCTCAACGCCCAGCTTGTGACGGTGTAATCCCGGCTCCCGAATCTTCTGCGATCATCAATTCAAAGCCCCGGTGGAATTAATTTCCGTCGGGGCTTTTCAGTAACTTGCGCCCCACGTTCCGCGCCAGTATCACAGCCGCGCGGAAACCCGATCCCACGGGGATCGATCTACCAGATATCAATAATTCAATTCCGAAAGGAGCATCTCATGGGCCATGCAATAGAGCTGACCGACGCGAATTTCATGCAGGAAGTTCTCGAATCCGATATCCCCGTGCTTGTCGATTTCTGGGCCGTCTGGTGCGGACCGTGCCGCGCCCTCGATCCCATCATGGATGAGCTTGCGGTTGGATTTGCGGGACGCGCAAAAGTTGGGAAGGTGGATATGGATGCCAGCCCGAATATCGCCGTGACATATGGCGTCCGCTCCGCCCCCACGCTCCTTATCTTCAAGGATGGAAAAGTTGTGCAGCAGATTGTGGGAGCACCTTCCAAGCGGCAGTTGATGGATACGCTCAACGGGCAGTTCACCGAGGCGTAATGCTCTCCGGTTTCCGTAGCACGGTCCTGGGGGACGTTTGGAACGTCCCCCGACACCGACAGCGCCGCGCCAGATTTTCATCATTCCATGGTCGCCGCAGCATGCAATTCGATCGGAAGAATCACAACGACGCATCGCTTATCGCACTCTACAGCAGCCTGCTGCTTCCACGGCTTATCGAGGAACGGATGCTCCTGCTGCTGCGGCAGGGGAAGATCAGCAAATGGTTCTCCGGCATCGGCCAGGAGGCGATCGCGGTCGGCGCCACGATGGCGCTGAAACCCGCCGATTACATCCTCCCGCTCCACCGCAATCTCGGCGTCTTTACATCGCGCGATATCCCGCTGGAACGGCTTTTTCTGCAATGGCAGGGGAAGGGCGCCGGCTTTACAAAAGGGCGAGACCGATCGTTCCATTTCGGCACCGAGGAGTTCAGGATCATCGGCATGATCTCCCATCTCGGCTCGATGCTCGGCGTGGCGGACGGCATCTCGCTGGCGAGCAACCTGGATGGTGACGATACGATCTCCCTGGTCTTCTCCGGCGACGGAGGGGCCAGCGAGGGGGATTTTCACGAGTCGCTGA
The DNA here is from genome assembly GCA_039917235.1 of Kapaibacterium sp. (SeqCode). Lineage (GTDB taxonomy): Bacteria > Bacteroidota > Ignavibacteria > OLB7 > OLB7 > JAFDZV01. Next base: position 8,106 of record JBDSJW010000153.1, read on the forward strand.
ACGTGGCCGCCGTCTGGAATCTCCCGGTGATCTTTCTGGTGGAGAACAACGGCTACGGCCTTTCCACGCCAAGCCGCGACCAGTTCGCCTGCGCGCGGTTCGTGGATAAGGCGGCCGGCTACGGCATCGAGGGGATCAGGATCGATGGCAACAACATTCTGGAGGTTCACGATACCATCAGGCAGGTGGCGGATTCGATGCGGATCGACCGGCGGCCGGTGCTTATCGAGACGATGACGTTCAGGATGCGCGGGCATGAGGAGGCATCGGGGACCGCCTATGTGCCGCCGAATCTCTTCGAGGAATGGGGGCGGCTGGATCCTCTGCTGAACTACGAGCGGTTTCTCCTGGAGTCCGGCATCCTGACGCCGAGGATCATCGACGAGCTTCGCGCGCGGCACCTGCGCGCCATCGAGCAGGGAGTCCAGGCGATGCTGAACGAGCCGGAGGTCATCGCGAACGAGCATGATGAGCTGGAGGACCTCTACGCACCGGCACCGGCGGAATTAGCGGAGGCGGCGGATGATGCCCCCACCTCCGAGCGACGGATGGTGGACGCCATCGGCGACGCGCTCCGCCAGGGGATGCGGCACGACAACCGTCTGGTGCTGATGGGGCAGGATATCGCGGAGTACGGCGGCGTCTTCAAGGTGACGGAGGGGTTTGTGGAGGAGTTCGGCCGTGAGCGCGTGCGAAACACGCCGCTCTGCGAGTCGGCGATTCTCGGGGCGTCGCTCGGCCTCTCGCTGCGGGGGCGGGCATCGATGGTGGAGATGCAGTTTGCCGATTTCGTCTCCTGCGGATTCAACCAGATCGTAAACAATCTGGCGAAGACCCATTATCGCTGGGGAGCCGGCGTCAACGTCACGGTCCGCATGCCGACCGGCGCGGGAATCGGCGCGGGGCCGTTTCAGTCGCAGAGCAACGAGGCATGGTTTACCCATGTCCCCGGCCTGAAGGTGGTCTATCCATCCAACCCGTTCGACGCCAAGGGGCTGCTGACAACATCGCTGATCGATCCGAACCCCGTTCTCTTCTTCGAGCACAAGGCGCTCTACAGAAGCGTCAGGGGGATGGTTCCCGAAGGATATTATAATATCCCGTTCGGCGTGGCGCGGATCGTCCGTCCCGGCGAGCGGATGACCCTTATCACCTACGGCGCCGGGGTCGGCTGGGGGATGGCAATCGCCGGGGAGATGCCGGAGGCGGAGATCGAGATCATCGATCTGCGAACGCTGCTGCCGTGGGACAGCGGAGCCGTCTACGCATCGGTGCGGAAGACGGGGCGCTGCCTGATTCTTCATGAGGATACGCTGACGGGCGGCTTTGGCGGGGAGATAGCGGCGGCGATCGGCGAGGAATGTTTCGGCGATCTGGACGCCCCGGTGATGCGCCTTGGTTCGCTGGATATGCCGGTCCCCTTCGCCCAGCCGCTGGAGAATCTTTTCCTGCCGAAACGGAAGCTGCGGGAGAGGATGGAGCGGCTTCTGGCATATTAACTCCTTCCCTTATCGGCCGGCGTACTCTGTCAGACTATTATATGCAGCGGATGTAGCGAGGTTTTCCCCTGCTGCCCATTGCTCAAGCAGATCGAGCACCGTCGCCAGTTCCTTCTCCACCTCTTTGCGCTGGTAGTAGAGGGCCAGTAACGGGGCCGCCACCAGCCCAATCCCCACTAGAACCAGCTTGCCATCTCCCGACCGCGAACTATCGGCTATCGACATGAGAAGCCCCACCGCCATCAGCCAGAGCATCGGCAATGCCAGGAGAAATCTGACATACAGCCTCCCCTCCGCGTGGGCAACGCCATCGGCCCAGGTGATCTCCCCCTTAAAACCGTGCGTGATCCGTTTGCTTTTTCCCACCTTGCGCGGCGGGGTGTAGGTAAAGAGGCAGTGATCGCGCATGGGGAAGCGATAGTTCACCCTCTCCAGCTCCAGGCGATCAACCCCCTGAAAGCTGGTCGTATCAAGGCTCGATGCCCGATTCAACGTCGCGCTTACCGGGCCGAAACGGAATGCCGGGGGAAACCCAAGCCTGCCGCCAATCGATTCGATCATCGCAACCACCACCACAAGGCACAGATACATGAACAGCAGCATCTCGAACGGAACATGCCCCATTACAAATCCCGGATAGTTAATGTTGAACAACGTCATCCACGGCGTTGGCCTTCATCGTTTGCTTACTGAGGCGTCCAGAAGAACGCCTCATTTGCTCAGATTCGGCCGCCTTGCGGCTGATCGTTGTTGAACAGTCTGAAATTCAGCAGTCTGATAAAAATCCCCCGCCCGGCACGGATCTATCCCATCACCTCACGCGCTCCCTCAGTTCTCGAAGAGGGAGCGGGCGCGAGTTTTCATCACCCCGCGCGCCTCACGTGCTCCCACAATTCTCCTGATGCCGTTCAGCAGGCGCTCAACATCGTCCCAGGAATTATATCCCTGAATCGCTATCCGCATTGTCTGGTGTCCGTTCCAGTTGAACGCGGGGATTTCCACCAGATCCTCCTGATAGAGTCTCTCCCGCAGATCGAACGCATCGATATCGTCAGGGAGGATAAACGCGCTCATCTGCGCGTACCACTCATCGGAGTCGGGGGAGAGGAATGTGGCGCCGAGAGCATCGGCGATAAGCGGGCGGGCGCGACGGACGATATCATGGCAGCGGCGGCGGACATCGTCCCAGTCATGCTCCTGTTGAAACCGGATCGCGGCGGGAACCGCCAGCCACGGGCTTGGATCGCTGGTCCCCTGATACTCATGATAATCGATAAACCGGGAAGAAGTCGGGGCGACGGCGTCCCATCCCCAGCTTACCACCAGCGGTTCCAGCATTTCCTGAAGCGGGCGACGGGCATAGAGGAACGCGGCCCCTTTCGGCGCGCAGAGCCACTTATGGAGATTGCCGGTATAGAAATCAGGATCGATCGCCGCAAGATCCAGCGGGACCTGTCCCGGGGCGTGCGCGCCATCGACAAGCGTGATCAGGCCGAGCGCGCGGGCACGGCGGCAGATTTCAGCAATCGGAAAGGTGAGCGCCGTCGGCGATGTGATATGGCTGATGAAGAGAACCCGCGTGGCCGGGCTTACCTGCGCGAACAGACGCTCCACCAGATCCTCGTGCGTGGTGACCGGAACCGGAATTTCCGCCTGACGATAGGTTGCCCCGCTCAACCCGCAGAGAAAACGCCAGGCGCGCTCGCAGGCGCCATACTCGTGGCTGGTCCCCAGAATCTCATCCCCCGGCCCCAGCTTCAGCGAGCGGGCAACGATATTGACGCCGACCGTTGCGTTGGTGACGTAGACAATATCGTCGGCATCGGCATTGATGTATTCGGCGAGTGGCGCGCGTGCTTCCTTCATCAGCGACGCGAACCGGCGGCCGAGAAATTCCACCGGCTGCAATTCCAGCTCGCGCTGCCACCGCTGATACTCCTCAAAAACCGGCGCGGGGCAGGCGCCGAACGAGCCATGATTGAGAAACGCCACATCGGGGCGGATCAGAAAAAGATCGCGAAGATTGTCGGGCATATGAGATCGTGCGAATGAATCGAGAGATGAAATATCCGCCAGGGCGGTTCGATTGGGACGAAGTTCAGAAATTTTGATGAATCGATCGGCATCACCCGATGATGCCCCCCCACGCCGGGCGCAACATTCTGGCACACGAAATGAAGTGTTGATAAGCCAAGGGCCTGCCGGACGTTCGCTACTTCAAGCCGTGGCCCTTCGGTTAAGCGTTACAATATGAACGGACGGAATGCACGTGATGGGAGCAAATGTGGATTATTATATCTCGGCGGTCAGGATGAAAGGTGAGCATATCACCCATGTTCGCGTTCATAAAGCTCTCGCAGAGAACTCGTTCGCGCCGCATGGAGTGGTTCAGCCACGGAGTACCCTGATCGTCAATCTGAGGAGCAGTCGTCTCTACAAGACGCTGGTGCTGGAGGGACAGCAGGCGCATCCCGGTGAGCCTGTGCAGCTTGTGGAGCTGGGAACGAAATTCTATCTCCGCATAGCGAACTCTGAAACCATGGGTGATGATCTGGGAGATGTGGCCCGTTTCTGACGAGGCCGATCCCGATCATGAAAAAGTCTGAGAGGATGACCTCCTTCCAGACTTTTTCATATTCTTCATGGTTGATCGTCGTCGCGCTACGACTTCCGGTTGTTGAAGAAGACGTCGAACGCGTCCTTTGCGCGGTCCTTCACATTTCCCGCCGTTTCCATTGCATTGCGCAATGTCTCCGCCAGCGGATCCTCCGATGAATTGATAGCATCCTTGTACCGCCGCGCGGCGTCGCGGAAATTCTTGATCACATCGTCATCGTTATCTTGATCGCGCCGGAGATATTCGCCGGAGATGATCTGGTTGTAGGAGCCGCTGTCCAC